>JAGRKY010000298.1 GCA_020442095.1 Bauldia sp. | reverse complement strand
TGCGAAGAAAATTCACCGCACTGTTGCACCGCTGCTTCGCATGACCGAAGATCGGCCATCTGCAACGGTGCCGGCGGCTACCAGTCGGCGCTGAGGTATCGGCGCGGGTTTTGCTTGGGCGAGGGCGGGACCAGCAGTTGCCTGTCGTCCTGCGGGATCGAATCCTCGTTCAGAAGTTTTCCCCAATTCGTGCGGTCGGCCATCTGCTGCTTGGTGGCTTCAGGGATGAACGGGCGTTCGTTCGCCGGCTGCCAGCCGCCGCCGAGCGCCTTGTAGAGCGCGACGAGATTGGTCGAGACGTCGGCCCGGACCGCGGCGAGGCGCTGCTCGGTCCGCAACTGCGTCGTCTGGGTGTTGAGGACGCGGGTATAGTCGGCGGTGCCGTCCTGATATTGCTGGAGCGCGATCCGCGCGGCCTTCTTGGACGCGGCCGCGGCGCGGGCGAGATAGACCGCCTGCTGCTTGGCCTTGAGGAACGCGGTCAGCGCATCCTCGGCTTCCGCATAGGCCTTCAGGACGGCCTGCTGGTATTCGACGATCAGCTCCTGATACCTGGCGTCCTGGACGCGGACGTTGTTGCGGATGCGCCCGTAGTTCAGGAAGTTCCAGGTGATGCCCGGGTTGATCAGGCCGGTGAGGCTCTTGCCGGTGAAGAGATCGCCGAGGTCGGTCGCCTTGAAGCCGATGGCGCCCGAGATCGAGAACTGCGGATAGAGGTCGGCCTTGGCGACTCCGATCTGCGCCGACTGCGCGGCCGCGCGCATCTCCGCCGCGCGGATGTCGGGACGGCGTCTCAGCAGGTCGGCCGGAATGCCGATGCCGATCTCTGCCGGGGGACGCGGGATCGGACCGGGCCGGTCGACGGCGGCGTCGATCTGGCCCGCAGGGACGCCGAGCAGCACAGCGAGCGCGTTCTTGGCCTTGGCGAGGTCGGATTCGAGCGAGGGTATCTCGGCCTTGGTGTTGTTGAGCAGCGCCGTCGCCTCGTCGACATCGAGCTCGGTGGTCACGCCGTTCTTCAGCCGAAGCTCGGTGATCCGCAGGCTCTCCGACTGGAGGCTGACATTCTGGCGGGCGAGGGCGAGCTGGTCCTGCAATTCGCGGATCGTGACATAGGCCGTCGCGACATCGCCGGTGACGGTGATCAGCACGTCGTCATAGTCGGCGATCTTGGCGACGAGATTGGCGCTTGCCGACTGGATGCCGCGGCGCACCTGGCCCCACAGGTCGAGCTCCCAACCGGCGTCGAAGCCGGCCGACCAATCCTGGAAGGTCGGGTCGAAGTCGACGATCTTCGAGATCGTCTTGAGGATACCGACATCCTTGCTGACCCGTTCCGCCTTGTAGCCGGCGCCGACCATCTGGCTCTGCGGGAACTGGTCGCCGATGACGATGCCGAGCTGGGCGCGCGCCTCGTAGATCCTGACGCCGGCGGCGCGGACCGTGAGGTTCTGCTCGTAGGCCATCGCCACCAGCTTGTTGAGGGTCGGGTCGTTGAAGCGCCGCCACCATTCGACCGAAGGCTCCCGTCGTTGGGAGACACTCGGGTCCTGCTGGTTGGCAGGCACCCAGCTCGCCTTGGTCGCGGCGGTCGGCGTGAAGAAATCGGGGCCGACCATGACGCAGCCGGCCATGGCCGAGCCGGCGATGATCGGCACGAAAATCCTGCCGGCGGCGGCGATTACGCCCGCAACGCTCATGAGCTTCCCATCCCGATTTCCCGTCGCCCCGACTATTTGGCAACGTGAATAATTTTGGGTTAACGGCAGGCGGGAAGCGGCGGCGGGAGCCGGTTTCTAGAGGTCGAAGGGAACGATGAAATTCGCGAAGCTGTAGAGCCGGATGTTGATCTTGCGCAGAACCTCGAACGCGGTCTGTCGCCCGGTATAGACAGCGATCGCGCCATGGGCGCCGGCCGGCAGGAACGCATTCGGATCGTCGAATTTGACCTGCACCGCGAACTTGCCCTGGAGCTTGGGCAGGATGAATTCGGGCAGGCGGCCCGTCGGCAGATACTGGCCCTGGGCGGTCGCCCACCAGATCGCCTCGACCTTGCCGGTATAGATCTCACCCGGCGCGGTATCGAGCGCCACCTCGACTGTCTGCCCCGGCGCAACGAACTTGATGTGCTCCTGGAAGAAGGCGCCGAGCATATAGGGCTCGTCCATGGTGACGAAGGCGGCGATCGCTCCGACCCGGAAGTCGCCGACGACCATACCCGGCCGCGCCTGCTGGCTGACGATATAGCCGTCCTCGGGCGCGACGATCGTCGTGTTGTCGAGATAGTATTGTGCCTGGGCGACCTGGGCCTCGGCCTGGGCGACACTGGTGTTGACGCCGTCGATGTTGGAATCGCGCTGCAACTGCGTCTTCTGGAGGTTGGCCGAGGCGGCGGCGACCGCGGCCGTGTCCGAATTCACCTCGGCGTTCCACTTGTCGACGTCTTCCTGGCGCGCGCCGCCCTGGCTGGCGAGCTTGGTGAAGCGATCCTGCTGCGCCTTGGCATAGGCGAGCTGCGACTGGGCCTGGATGAGCTGTTGCTGGGCCTGATCGACGTCGGCATCCATGATCTTCAGGTTCTGCTGCGCGGCGGCGAGCTGGGCCTTAGCGTTGAGCAGCTTCTGCTCGTAGATCGTCGTGTCGAACTTGTAGAGCGGCGTCCCCTTCTTGATCAGCTGGTTCGGCTCGACCAGCACCTCCGTCAATGTCGTGGGACCTTCGAGGCGGGGAACGATCTGGATCGTGTTGCGGATCAGATGCGCGTCTATGGTGAAGGGCGCGTAGAAGCGCAGCCCGATCATGAAGATCAGCATCAGGTGGAAGCCGATCCAGAAGGATACGACGCCCCAGACGATGCTGAATTTCAGCCACTTGAAGCGGAAGAATACGAGGTAGACCGCAATGACATAGACGATCGTGATGACTAGGGCGATACCCATCGGTCAGGCCACCGTCACGCTTGCGGATTCGGTGTGGGGTCGGGCAGCCGTGTCGGCCTGTCGATCTCGACCTTCTTCGATTTCTTGTCGTCCTTGGTCAGCTCCGCGATCTCGCGGTCGATCGCGTCCTTCTCCTCCTCCGGGAAGCGGCGGATGTCGACGGTCATCGAGTCGTGATAGGCCCAGATGAAGGCGTGGATCCAGGGAATGACCGCCAGCGCTCCGGCCCAGCCCATCAGCTTGACCGTGATGGCATGGGGGTGGCGCCGCTGGATGGCGATCTTGCCGGGCAGCCCGAGAATCCAGATGATCATCGAGAAGACGGCGATGATCGCAATCAGCAGGAACGCGAACGCCAGATAGTCGTACGTATCGAAGGCGTTCGAGATGAGACTGGTATCCGCCGGTACCTGTCGAATCATCGTCTGAGTGGCTCCCCGCCTCGCGCCGCAGTGGTGCGACGATAGGCGAGCCGGCCATGCGGATCAATCGCCGTGGCCACGCTTCGCGGCGATAGCCACGATGTTTGCGGAAAGCCGCCGGTGCCGGCCTCAGGCCGCGCCGGCGCGCTCGGCCCGCTTACGGTCGTTGGGGTCGAGCAGCGCCTTGCGCAGGCGAATCGACTGCGGCGTGATCTCGACCAGTTCGTCGTCGCGGATATAGGCGAGCGAGGCCTCGAGCGACTGGCGGATCGGGGTCGTCAGCCGCACGGCTTCGTCCTTGCCTGCCGACCGGATGTTGGTCAGCTGCTTGCCCTTCAGGACGTTGACCTCGAGGTCGTTGCCGCGGCTGTGCTCGCCGATGATCATGCCGCGATAGACCTTGACGCCCGGGTCGATCAGCATCGGCCCACGATCTTCGAGGTTCCACAGCGCATAAGCGACCGCCTCGCCGTCGGCGTTGGAGATCAGCACGCCGTTCCGGCGGCCGGGAATGTCGCCGCGATAGGGCGCATAGTCGTGGAACACGCGGTTGAACACCGCGGTGCCGCGGGTGTCGGAGAGGAGCTCCGACTGGTAGCCAATCAGGCCCCGGGTCGGCGCGTGGAACACCAGCCGCACGCGGCCACCGCCGGAGGGGCGCATCTCGAGAAGATCGGCCCGGCGTTCGGACAGCTTCTGGACGACGACGCCGGAATGCTCCTCGTCGACGTCGATGGTGACTTCCTCGATCGGTTCGAGGCGCTGGCCCGATTCGGTGGTCTTGAACAGCACCTTCGGCCGCGCGACGCAGAGCTCGAAGCCCTCGCGGCGCATCGTCTCGATCAGGATGGCGAGCTGGAGCTCGCCGCGCCCGGCGACGACAAAGGCGTCGGCCTCGGCGGTCTCCTCGATCCGCAGCGCGACATTGCCCTCGGCTTCGCGCATCAGCCTTTCGCGGATGACGCGGCTCTGCACCTTGTCGCCCTCGGTGCCGGCAAGCGGTCCGTCATTGACGCGGAAGGTCATGGCCAGCGTCGGCGGGTCGATCGGCTGGGCCTCGATCGGGGTATCGATCTCTGGGGCGGCCAGCGTATCGGCGACGGTCGCCTCGGAAAGGCCGGCGATCGCAACGATGTCGCCGGCGACGCCTTCCTCGATCGGCTGGCGCTCGAGACCGCGGAAGGCGAGCACCTTGGAGATGCGCCCCTGCTCGACAAGCGAGCCGTCGCGGGCGAGCGCCTTGATCGCCATGTTGGCGCGGGCGGTGCCGGAGGAGATCCGGCCGGTAAGGATGCGCCCGAGATAGGGGTTCGACTCGATCGTCGTCGCGAGCATCCGGAATTCGCCGTCCTCGACCGTCGGCTCGGGCACCCGTTCGAGCACCAGATCGAAGAGGGGGGCAAGCGAGTCCTTGGGGCCGGACGGATCGGTCGCCATCCAGCCCTGCTTGGCCGAGCCGTAGAGGACCGGGAAATCGAGCTGCTCCTCCGTCGCGTCGAGGGCGGCGAAGAGGTCGAAGACCTCGTTCAGGACCTCGACATGGCGCTCGTCCGGGCGGTCGATCTTGTTGATCGCGACGATCGGCCTGAGGCCGCGGCGCAGCGCCTTCTGCAGGACGAACTTGGTCTGGGGCATCGGCCCCTCGGCGGCATCGACGAGCAGGATGGCGCCATCGACCATCGACAGG
>JAGRKY010000297.1:942-10777 GCA_020442095.1 Bauldia sp. | reverse complement strand
CTCGTCTCGGTCAACACCGATGTCGCCAAGGCGGCGATCTACCGGATCGGCGAGCGCGGTCTCGCCAACACGCTGCGCGACAACCAGTTCATGCGCAAGCTCGCTCCTTATTCGGCAAACAACATCGAATACGAGAAGGGCGAGAAGGTCTGGGAAGGCGAGATCGTTATCCCCTCCGAGCTCAACCAGACGATCACCACGGCGGTGCCGATCGATAGCGCGATCGGGACGCTCAAGCCCGGCGTCTACGTGATCACGGCGAAGGCCGAGCTCGATACCGACGATTGGAGCAGCCTGGCGACGCAATGGTTCGTCGTCTCCGACCTCGGCCTGACGACGCTGTCCGGCACCGACGGCATCAGCACCTTCGTCCGGTCCCTGTCGACGGCCGAGCCGGTCGCGAACGTCAAGCTGCGGCTGGTGGCGACCAACAACGACATTCTCGGCGAGGCGACCACCGACGCCAACGGCTATGCCCGTTTCGAGCCGGGGCTCGCGCGCGGCACCGGCGGGCTCTCGCCGCAGCTGATCGATGCGACGACCGCCGACGGCGACTTCGCCTTCATCGACATGAAGCGTTCGGCCTTCGACCTGTCCGATCGCGGCGTCGACGGACGCCCGGCGCCTGGCCCCATCGACGTCTTCCTGACGCCCGAGCGCGGCATCTACCGTCCTGGCGAAACGGTCAACCTCACGGCTCTCGTCCGCGATGCCCGGGCGGACGCGATTACCGGACTGCCGATCACCATGGTAATCGAGCGGCCGGACGGCGTCGAATATCTCAAGAAGACCCTGTCGGACGGCGGGCTCGGCGGCTATTCGGCCTCGATCCCGCTCGAGGATACCGCGATGCGCGGCTCCTGGCAGGTCAGCCTCTATGCCGATCCGGAAGGACGCCCGATCGCCCAGACCTCGGTGCTGGTCGAGGATTTCGTGCCCGAGCGGCTCGCTTTCGAGCTCTCGACGCAATCGAAGGCGCTGAGCGCTTCCGAGCCGGCGACGATCGAGCTCGAGGCTCGCTATCTCTATGGCGCGCCCGCGCCCGGACTGCCGGTCGAGGGTGACATCGATATCCGGCCGGCGACGTCGCTCGACGGCTTCAACGGCTATGTCTTCGGCCTCGCCGACGAAGCGATCGAGCCGATGCGGCGACCGATCGACCTCGCCGAGACGACCGATGAAGCCGGCAAGGCGACGCTCGACGTCGGCCTGCCGGAGGACATGCCCGTCTCCACCCGTCCCTTCGACGCGAGGATCATCGTCAGGGTCGCCGACACCAATGGCCGCGCCGTCGAGCGCACGCTCAACCTGCCGGTCCAGCCGGCGACGCCGCTGATCGGCCTCAAGCCGAAATTCGACGGCGACGAGGTCGAGGAGGATTCGACCGTCGGCTTCGACGTCGTCCTCGTGTCTCCGTCCGGCGAGCGGATGGCCGCGCCCGGCCTGTCGTGGCGGCTCGAACGCATCGAGACCGACTATCAGTGGTACCAGTCGAACGGCACCTGGGACTATGAGCTCATCACCACGCCGCACCGGGTCGATTCCGGCGACATCGACGTCGCCGCAGACGGCGCGACGAGCATTTCGACCCAGGTCGACTGGGGCCGCTACCGGCTGACCGTCGAGCGGCTGGGCGACGAGGCGGCCGCCACCAGCTACGACTTCTATGCCGGCTGGTACGTTTCCGCCGCGGGCTCCGAGACGCCGGACGTGCTGGCGGTAGCGCTCGACAAGCCGGCCTACCGCATTGGTGAGACGGCGAAGCTTCGCCTCGATCCGCGCTTCGCCGGCATCGCCCTTGTCAGCGTCATCGACGACCGGCTGATCACCACCAAGGCGGTTGAGGTTCCGGAAGACGGCACGACCGTCGACCTCGAGGTCACCGACCAGTGGGGGCCGGGCGCTTATGTCACCGCCGCGCTCTACCGGCCGATGGACATCCCGGCGAAGCGCATGCCGGCGCGCGCCCTCGGCCTGACCTGGGCGAAGGTCGAGCCCGGCGATCGCGACCTCGATGTCAGCATCGACCTGCCGGAGGAGGTGCGTCCGCGCCAGGCGATGACGATCCCGGTCGCCATCGACAACCTCGCGCCGGGGACGAAGGCCTATGTCACCGTCGCCGCGGTCGATGTCGGCATCCTCAACCTCACCAACTTCAAGACCCCGGCGCCGGACGACTGGTATTTCGGTCAGCGCAAGCTCGGCATGGAGATCCGCGACCTTTATGGATTGCTGATCGACCGCATGCAGGGCGTGCCGGGCGCGATCCGTTCCGGCGGCGATGGCGGACCGACCCGGCTCGCGGCGCCGCCGCCGACCGAGAAGCTCCTCGCCTTCTATTCCGGCATCGTCGAGGTCGGGCCGGACGGCAAGGCCACTGTCTCCTTCGACCTGCCCGAGTTCAACGGCACCGTCCGTGTCATGGTCATGGCCTGGTCGGAGGACGGCGTCGGCCACGGCGCGAAGGATGTCTTCGTCCGTGATCCGGTCGTGGTCAGCGCCAGCATCCCGCGCTTCCTTCACACCGGCGACAGCTCGCGTCTGCTTGTCGAGATCAACAACGTTTCCGGCCCGGCCGGCGACTATCGCGTCACCATCGGTGCCGGCGACGGCATCGGCATGGCGGCGGCGGATCGCGAACGCACGGTGACGCTGGAGGAGAAGGGACGTGCGCGGTTCAACGTGCCGATCGCCGGCGAGGTTGTCGGCGACTACGCGATCGATGTGACGCTCGCCCTGCCGGATGGCAGGACCCTGCCGAAGGAATTGATGCTCGGCATACGCCCGCCCGGCGAGCCGGTCACCCGGCGGAACCTGGTTTCGCTGGCACCCGGCGGCACGCTCACGCTCGATGCCGAGCCCTTCTACGAATTTGTGCCCGGCACGGCCTCGGTCGCGGTGTCTGTCGGCGGCGCGAGCCGGCTCGATGTTGCCGGTATCCTTGCTGCCCTGAGCCGCTATCCCTACGGCTGTACCGAGCAGTTGACCAGTCGCGCCATGCCGCTCGTCTATCTCGATGAGGTTGCGGCGACGATTGGCGTGTCTTCCGACGAAAAGGTCCATGACCGGGTCCAGAAGGCGATCGTCAAGATCCTCTCCAACCAGTCGGCGAGCGGCAGCTTCGGTCTCTGGGGGCCGTACAACACGGGCGATCTCTGGCTCGACGCCTATGTCACGGACTTCCTCACTCGGGCGGCCGAGAAGGGATATGACATCCCGGAGCTTCCGGTCGGGCTCGCCGTCGACAACCTCGCCAATCGCATCGCCTATGCCGACGACTTCCAGAATGGCGGCGAGGATATTGCCTACGCGCTCTACGTCCTTGCCAGGAACGGCCGGGCGTCGATTGGTGACCTGCGCTACTACGCGGAAACCCGGATCGGTAATTTCGGCACGGCGCTCGCCAAGGCCCAGATCGGTGCGGCTCTCGCCCTCTACGGCGATCGCCGCCGGGCCAACGAGGCTTTCAACGTCGCCTACCGAGATATCGACCGTGACCGCGACGAAGTCTGGCGTGGTGACTATGGCAGCAATCTCCGCGACGAGGCGGCGGTGCTGGCGCTTGCGGCGGAGAACAAGATCGATGTCCGCGACATCCGCACGCTGACCGACAAGGTTGCCGTGGCTTACGAGCATCGCCGCTACACCAGCACGCAGGAGAATGCCTGGATGCTGATGGCGGCCGCCGCCCTCATCGAGGACGCCGCGAAGAGCGACTTCGATATCGACGGCGCTGCGGTGCCCGGACCGGTGTTCAAGGAATACAACCAGGCGCGCATCGAAAGGGCGCCCGTCGTCATCACCAATCCCGGACCGGAAACCTTCGATGCCTCGGTCGCCACGACCGGCGTGACGGTTGTCCCCGAGCCGGCCGGCGGCGACGGCTTCCAGATCGAACGCGCCTATTACACGCCCGAGGGCGAGCCGCGGGACATCGCTGCCGTTGCCCAGAACGACCGCGTCGTCGTGGTCCTGACGGTCACCGCGACGCAAGGTCGGGACGGGAATCTGCTGGTGGTCGATCCGATCCCCGCCGGCTACGAGATCGAGAATCCCAACATCTCGGCAAGCGGCGAGGTCACCTCCTTCAACTGGCTCGATGTCGAGCGGGAAGCCGCCCACACCGAGGCCCGGACCGACCGCTTCGTCGCGGCGATCGATCGGGATGCCAGCGACCCGCTGCAGTTCAGCGTCGCCTACGCGATGCGTGCGGTTTCGCCCGGCGTCTACGCGCAGCCGGGTGCGACGGTCGAGGATATGTACCGGCCGTATCTCCGGGCACGGACCGGCGCCTCGACGGTCGAGGTGGTCGGCACGACGCGGTAGCCGCGCGGGAGGACGCTCCGGTGTCGAACGAGGCACCTCCGGTTCGCAAGCGCTGGCGGCGGTTCGCAGGGATCGCCGCTGCTGCAGTCCTTGTGCTGGCCGCGGCGGTGGCCGGGATCGGCCTGAAGGTCGTCGGCGACATCGAGGCGAACCTGCCGTCGCCGCCCGACCCGGCGTCGGTCGCGACATCGACGGTCGTCCTCGATCGCGACGGGCGGCTGCTTCGGCCCTTCACTATCGCCGACGGCCGCTGGCGCCTGCCGGTCACCAAGGCAGACGTCGACCAGCGCTTCCTCGACATGCTGATCGGCTACGAGGATGGCCGTTTCGCCGAGCACCACGGCGTCGACTATCGCGCGCTGCTGAGGGCGGCGGGCCAGTTCGTTCTTGCCGGTGGCCATATCGTCTCGGGCGGCTCGACCCTCACCATGCAGGTCGCGCGTCTGCTTGAGGGAGAGCGGACACGTGACGCGGAGGCGAAGCTCCGCCAGATCCTGATGGCCCGCAAGCTCGAGGACCGGTTCAGCAAGGACCAGATCCTCACGCTCTACCTGATGCTCGCGCCCTATGGCGGCAATATCGAAGGGGTGCGGGCGGCGTCCCTTGCCTATTTCGGCAAGGACCCGAGCCGGCTGACGATCGCCGAGTCGGCGCTCCTTGTCGCCCTGCCGCAGTCGCCGGAAGCGCGTCGTCCCGACCGCGATCCCGTGGCGGCACGCGCGGCGCGGAACCGGGTGCTCGACCGCCTTGTCGCGGAAGGCGTGCTCGGCAGCGAGGAAGCGGAGGTCGCCAAGACCGAGCGCATGCCGACCGCGCGGCGCACCTTCCCGATGCTTGCCGCGCATCTCGCCGAAGAGGCGGTCGCCGCGGACCCGAAGGCGGCGAAGCACACCCTCACTATCGATCGCGACCTCCAGGCGTCGCTCGAGACGCTTGCCCATGATCGCGTGACGGCGATGGGGCCGAAGCTGTCGATCGCCATCGTCGCCGCCGATTACCGCACCGGCGAGATCCTCGCCTCCGTCGGCTCGGCCGGGCTGCTCGAGGACGGCAGGGCGGGCCATGTCGACATGACCCGCGGCATCCGTTCGCCGGGCTCGACCTTGAAGCCGCTGATCTATGGCCTCGCCTTCGAGGAGGGCCTCGCCCATCCATCGAGCCTGATCGAGGACCGGCCGACCGGCTTCGGCGGCTACGCGCCGCAGAATTTCGACGGCGGCTATCGCGGCACGGTGACCGTCCGCGAGGCGCTCCAGCAGTCCCTCAACGTCCCGGCCATCGTCGTGCTCGACGCGGTCGGGCCGGCGCGTCTCGTGGCGCGTATGAAACGCGCCGGAATCAAGCCGGAGCTGCCGCAACTCTCGGCGCCCGGGCTCGCCGTCGGCCTCGGCGGCGTCGGCACCAGCCTGCACGACCTCGTCCAGCTCTATGCGGCCATCGCCAATGGCGGCACGCCCGTGACGCTCCGGGACGGCATCGCGGACGGGCCCTATGTGCCGCTGGCGCAGGCCGGTTCACCGGTGCTTTCGCGAACGGCGGCATGGCAGGTCTCGGACATTCTCGCCGGCGTCCTGCCGCCGTCGAACGGGTCTCCGGGACAGATCGCCTACAAGACCGGCACGTCCTACGGCTATCGCGACGCATGGGCGATCGGTTTCGACGGCCGGCATGTGATCGGCGTCTGGATCGGCCGGCCGGACGGCACGCCTGTCCCGGGACTGTCCGGGATCACCGGCGCGGCGCCCATTCTCTTCGAGGCGTTCAACCGGCTCGGCCCGAAACGCGTCCGGCTGCGTCCCGCGCCGCCCGGCGTGCTGATCGCCTCGACCGGCGAGCTCCCGCCGCCGCTTCGCCGCTTCCGCCACCCGGACCAGACGGTTGTCGCACGCGACAACGGGCCCGAAATCGCCTATCCGCTGGAAGGGGTTACGGTCGATCTCGGTATCCGGATCGGCGATCCTTCGCCGCTGGTGATCAAGGTCAGGAACGGGTCGCCGCCCTTCACCTTCTTTGCCAATGGTACGCCGGTGGGACGCAATCCGTTCGACCGCTCGGAACGATGGCAGCCGGACGGACCCGGTTTCGTTACCCTGTCCGTGGTCGACTCATCGGGTCGCTCGGACCGGGTGACGGTCTTCGTGGAATGAAGCGCGGCTCTGCCGCCAACGGGGAATATGAAGTTGTATCAGAGACTTGCGGCAACGCTCGCCATCGTCCTTGCCGGGATCGGTACGGCCGCGGCCGCCGAAATGGGCGATCCCGAGCGCGGCTATGCCTATGCCGAACAGAACTGCGCGGAATGTCACGCGATCGATCGCGGCGACTATGACACGCCCAATTTCTTCGCCCCGCCCTTCACCGAGGTCGCCAATGTTCCGGCGATGTCGGAGATGGCGCTGATCTCTTTTTTCCAGACGCCGCACCCGACCATGCCCAACTTCGTCGTCCCTCCGGACGACGTTCGCGACCTCATCGCCTACATCCTGAGCCTCAGGAAATAGCGTATATCTTTCAGCGGGTTGATTGGTGAAATGGCGAGTCGTCACGCGGCCGATCTCAGCTTCCGCCCGGTCGGAAAAGACACGCTTTCCGACTTCGAGGCGCTGTTCAATTCACCCGGCGCGCCGAAGCATTGCTGGTGCATGGTGTGGCGGCGGACGACGGCGGAGGCGAAGGAGAACAGCGGCCCGGACCGCAAGAGGCAGATATTCCAGCGAATCGCGGCGGGCGTCCCGGTCGGGCTGATCGCCTATCAGGACGGTACGCCGATGGGATGGGTCTCTGTGGCGCCGCGCGAGACATACCGGAATCTCGGCGGACGGCCTGCGACACCCGGTGAGACGGTGTGGGCGGTCGTCTGTTTCTGGGTGCCGCGGAAACGTCGCGGCGAAGGGCTCGTCTACCGGCTGATCGAGGCGGCGGTGGAACACGCGCGGGACAAGGGTGCGACGGCTGTGGAAGCCTATCCCGTCCCGCCGGACGCCCCGAGTTATCGCTTCATGGGATTCGTTCCGGCCTTCGAAAAAGCCGGCCTCACGGACGTCGGCGCCGCCGGAATCCGGCGCCGGGTGATGCGTCTGCAACTCGGTTGATCAAGCGTCGCGAACCTCCGCAAACGGCCGGACAGCTTCGACGACCCGGTCGATGTCGGCATCGGTCCCGACCGAATGGACATGGTAGGAATACCCGCCGGCGGCGCGATTGAACCCGGCTTCGACGCGGGCCCTGCGATAGATGCCTGCGCGATCCGCGGCGCCTTCGGCGAGATCGAAGGCGAGGACCGGCCCACCCCGCGTCCCGGACCATATCCGCAGGTCGCGGATATCCTCCCAGGGGATCGGCTGCGGCGAGATGATCCGATCATGCAAGCCATTGGGACCAATGGTGATTGGCGGATGGCGATCGCGGATCCGGAGCATGGCATACCCGGCGAAGACGATGCCCACGAGGACAAGGAAGAGGGCGATGGCGATGCCGACCAACTGGAAGCCGGCGCCATCGTCGAAAAGGATGAAATAGCCCGTCGTCGCAATGCCCTGAACCAGGAAGATCAGGCCGAGAACGAGAAAGAAGAGGAGAAGGCGCGGCCGATCGCGAAAGATCGTGACAGGTTGGATCGGGGCCTGAATCGGCATCTAGAACAGGCTGCCCTGTCCTCCGGACGGACCGGGCGGCTTCCGGGACGGCTTGCGGACGGCCTCGCCCGAAGTCGTCACAGCCGCGACGTGCCCGTCATGGAACTCGATGTCGATCGCGGTGCCGGTCGGGACACCGGCCGAGGCATGAATGGGACGGTCGCCCGCCCGGACGAGGGCATATCCACGGGCGAGGACGCTGCGGTAGGAGAGCGAGCGGAGGAGCTGATCGAGGGTGGCGAGGCGATCGCGATTCCGGACGATCGCCCGGTCGAGGCTGCGTCCGGTCGCGATCCCCGCATCGGCGACGCGGAGCCGCTCGCGCGCGATGCGCTCGACGAGGGGTTCGGGGCGAAGCCGCCGGGCGGTCGCCGTCACCTCGGCGCGCCGCCGCTCGGCAAGGACGCGGAGCGCCTGGCTGCGCCTCGCGTCGAGATTGGCGACCCGCTCGCGCCCCTGGGCGACGAAGCGGTCGAGGCCGGAGAGGGAGAGGCGCGCGGCGCTCCGCTCGAAGGCGACGCGATGGGTGCGCGCATTGGCGATCAGGCCGCGGCCGAGGCGGCTGCCGAGGTCGTCGACCGTCCGCCGCGGAATGGCGAGGAGGTCATCGACCCGCGGCAGGGCGCGGGCGGCGGCGAGGAGCTCGCGCCGCGCGGTCTCGATCAGCCGGCCGGTCGCGCCGCGATGCCGTGCGCCAAGGGTGTCGACGGCGGCGAGCAGTTCGCTCCTGACCGGCACGGCGATCTCGGCCGCGGCGGTCGGCGTCGGCGCCCGCCGGTCGGAAGCCTGGTCGATCAGCGTCCAGTCGGTCTCGTGGCCGACGGCCGAGATCAGCGGGATCGCCGACTCCGCCGCGGCGCGGACGACGATCTCCTCGTTGAAGCTCCACAGGTCCTCGAGGCTGCCGCCGCCACGCGCGACGATGACGAGGTCGGGCCGCGGGATCGGCCCCGTCGGCGACAGCGCATTGAAGCCGTGGATCGCCGCCGCGACCTCCGCCGCCGCCGTCTCGCCCTGGACCCGGGCCGGCCAGACCAGCACCCGGACCGGGAAGCGGTCGGTCAGCCGGTGGAGGATGTCGCGGATGACGGCGCCGGTCGGCGAGGTGACGACGCCGATGACGCGCGGCAGATAGGGCAGGGGCTTCTTGCGCGCCTCGTCGAACAGGCCTTCGGCGGCGAGCTTCTTGCGGCGCTCCTCGAGCAGCGCCATCAGCGCGCCGATGCCGGCGGGCTCCAGCGCCTCGATGACGATCTGGTATTTCGACTGGCCGGGGAAGGTGGTGAGCCGCCCGGTGGCGATCACCTCGACGCCTTCCTCTGGCTTGAAGTTGAGCTTCGGGAAGGTGGTCTTCCAGACGATCGCCTCGAGCCGCGCCCGGTCGTCCTTCAGCGAGAAATAGCAGTGGCCGGAGGAATGCCGGCCGCGAAAGCCGGAAATCTCGCCGCGGACCCGGACATAGCCGAAGCCGTCCTCGATGGCGCGCTTCACCGCGCCGGAGATCTCGGAGACGGAATATTCGACGGTATTCGCGGCGGGCGTGTTCATGCGCCACTGGTGCCGCGCCGCGAGAGTCGGGTCAAGGGCGACCTACGACACGATGATCTGCATGCAAATGCCGATTGACCGGTAATGCGGTTGATCTAATCTCGCGGCGAACCGGGCCATTCTTTTCGGCGACCGGAGGAGTTTGATCTTCTTCGAAGCGCCGGTGGCTGCCGCCAACGTGGCACTCCTCGAAGACAAGAGGAGGAATGTCATGGGGGTCACCTACACTTTCGATGTCGCGAACGAGGCCGACCTGAGGGCGGCAATCTTCTCGCTCTCGAACGACTTCGCCACCGATGGGGTGGTCGGCGACAACTACGTCGTCA
>JAGRKY010000297.1:0-848 GCA_020442095.1 Bauldia sp. | reverse complement strand
CCAACGACACCGGCCGGGTGTTCTTTGTCGAGAGCGGCAAGGTCACGATCAACGACGTGACCATCGCCAATGCGCTGGCCGAAGGCGGCGACGGCGGGGCCGGCGGCAGTGGTGGTGGTGGCGGCCTCGGCGCCGGCGCGGCGGTGTTCGTCAACAGCAGCGCGGTGGTGACGCTCACCGATGTCTCCATCAGCGATGCCCGGGCGGCAGGGGGCGATGGCGGCGACGGTGCCGGCTCTTACTACGGCGGCGGCGGTGGCGGCGGTCTCGGCGGCAATGGCGGTGACGCCAATACCATATTGCCCTCCGGCACCGGTGGTGGAGGTGGTGGCGGCTACGAGGGCGATGGCGGAGGCAGCGGTTTTGGCTCTGGCGGTGGTGGCGGCGAATTCGGCGACGGCGGCAACGGCATCGGAGGGACGGCTAGCGGCAGCGGCGGCGGCGGCCAACAAGGCAACGGTGGATCCGGTGACTCCGGTAGCATCGGCGGCGGCGGCGGCGGCGCGACTACCGACGGTAGGTCTGGGTCGATCGGCGGCGCCGGCGGTGCCCCCGAGGGCGGCGCGGGCGGTGGCCTCTCATATGCAGCGAGCAATGCCGTCGCGCCCTTGGGCGGCGGCGGTGGTGGCGGCTTTTATGGTGGTGGTGGCAGCGGCCTCGCCTCGGGCGGTGGCGGCGGGACTGGCGATCAGGGTGCCGCTCCCGGCGGGGCCGGCGGCCTCGGCGGCGGCGGTGGTGGTGCGACGAGCAATACCGGTGGCGCCGGGGGTGACTTCGGCGGCGGTGGCGGCACCGGGTATCTGAACACTGTTACCGGCGGAGCCGGTGGCTTTGGCGGCGGCGGCGGC
>JAGRKY010000296.1:931-4388 GCA_020442095.1 Bauldia sp. | reverse complement strand
CGTCGGCGATCGGGAAGAGCGAGCCCGAGAAGTCGTCGCGGAAGAGCTTCTTCGCCTCCTGCAGCGTGTCGATATAGGCGGCGGTGCCGTTGCCGGCCTGCGACAGGGTCTGCATCATCACGTCGTTGTAGTTGCCGCGGCCGAAGCCGTAGACCGAGAGATAGACGCCGGTCTTGCGCTTCTCGGCGACGAAGTCCTCCAGCTTCTCCGGATCGGCGATGCCAACGTTGAAGTCGCCGTCGGTCATCAGGATGACGCGGGAGACGGAACCCTTCTCGAAGCTCTGCTCGGCCATCTTGTAGGCGAGCGCCAGACCCTCGCCGCCGGCGGTCGAGCCGCCGGCATGCATGGCATCGACCGCGCAGCGGATCTTCAGCTTCTGGGTGCCGTCGGTCGGCTCGAGCACGGCGCCGGCCGCCCCGGCATAGACCGCGATCGAGACATGATCTTCCGGCCGCAATTCGTCGATCAGCACGTTCAGCGCCTTCTGGACGAGCGGCAGCTTGTCCGGATCGTCCATCGAGCCGGAGACGTCCATCAGGAAGACGAGGTTGAGCGGCGGCCGCTCGTCGGCGACGAGGTCATAGCCCTGGAGGCCGATATGGATGATCTCCTTGCCCGCCGCCCAGGGCGACGGCACCACGGTCGTGTGGATGGCGAAGGGTGTGTCGGGATCGCTCGGCGGCGCGTAGCCGTAGTCGAAATAGTTGACCAGCTCCTCGACCCGGACCGCGTCGCGCGGCGGCAGGGTGCCGTCCTTGAGGAAGCGGCGGACGTTCGCATAGGACGCAGTGTCGACGTCGATCGAGAAGGTCGAGACCGGCTCCTCGGCGACCTGCTTGATCGGGTTGGAGGTGGCGTCGGGGTACTTCTCGGTGTCGTAGGGAAGCCCGATCGCCTCGTCGGCGGCGACCACGCCCCCGGCGATGACCGGCGCGGCTGGCGCCGGGGATGGCGGCGGCGCGGCCTCCATGCTGAGCGTCGGTGCCGCGCTCCGGAACGTTCCGCCGAGGGCCTGCTTCTGTGGAGCGAAACGATAACCGTCGCCGTCCGCCCTGTCGCGCGGGAAGCCGAGCTTCTCGCAGACGTCGGCATTCGGCAGGCCGTCGACCACGTCGCGGCCGTCGCGATCGTTGGCCGAGGCGCGAACCGCGGTCAGGGCCGTCGCCGAGAGAAGGAGTGAAACTGCGATGATGGAGCGGGCATGCACGGGTCGCCGACGTGGCATGGTGTTATCCTCCGACAACGCCCCCCGGCGCGGGAGGGAAGCTCGCAGTCGTTTGGGGCCGCAACGCGGCCGCAAGGTGATCGTCGCAAGGCAGTCGCGCGGTGTGTCGGCGTGACCACAGGAGGGCCACGGGAGCGGACCACGGGGTGGACACCCGTGTCCGGGACACGCATGAGACAGGGTGAGACAGCCATGAAACGGAATCCCGCGAGACACCTGTGAGACAGTGCGTCCCATGATCCGATTCCCTGCCACCCTCTCCCGTCTCGTCGTCGCCCTCGTCTGTCTCGCGGCCGTCCATGCCGCGCCCGCCGCCGCCTGGGAGCGTTTCGGCATCGTCCTCCTGCACGGCAAGACCGGCGGCCCCGGCCAGTTCACCCAGCTCGCCCGGGACCTCACCGATATGGGCTATCTCGTTGAAGTACCAGAGCTTTGCTGGTCGGCGCGGCGCATCTATGACCGCTCCTTCACCGGCTGCTTCGAGGATATCGACAACGCCGTCGCCATCCTGGAGAACGACGGCGCGGAGGGAATTATCGTTGCAGGTCATAGCCTTGGCGGCGTCGGCGCACTCGCCTATGCAGCGAACCGGACGGGGATAAGTGGCGTCATCGCCCTGGCGCCGGCCGGCGATCCGGTCGCCTTCGGCAAGATCCCGGTCATCGCGAAAAGCATCAAGAAGGCCCGCGCCGCGGTCGCGAAGAATGAGGACGATGTCGTTGAGACCTTTAACGATTTCGTCCTCGGCAAGGCCCTGCCGGTGAGGGCGACGGCGGCCGATTTCCTCACCTTCTTCGGTCCCGACAGCCCGGGCGTCATGACCACGACCCTCCCCGCCCTCAAGGCGCCGCTCCTCTGGGTGGCGGGCACCAGGGATTCAAGCCAGCGCAACGCCGCCAGCCTCTTCGCCATGGCTCCGAAAACCCCGCATAATCAACTCGTTAAGGTCAACGCCGGACACTTGGGCACGCCCTCTGCCGCCTTCGATGCAATTCTCGACTGGCTGGATGAGATCGAGCCGCAATAAGCTGCCGGAACCGACCATAATGGGTGACCAACAGCCGGAATTCGCCGATGCCGACACCTGACGCCCGCGCGGGGACACTCGTCACGCCACCCGAGGAATCCGGCGCGATTCCGGGCCTCGTCTGGGGGACGTTCTTCGACGGCCGGGAGGCCACAGTGGTCGATACCGAGCCCCGGAAGCCGGGCCCCGGCCAATGGCTGTGGCTTCATTTCAACCTCGCCGACATGCGGGCCCGGAACTGGCTCTCCGCTTCGGTTCTGCTGCCGAAACCGGCGATGGACTGGTTGCTCGGCGGCGACGACACCCAGCAGCTCGTGCCGCTGCCGGACTGCGTCGCCGGGGTCTTCTTCGACCTCATCCACGATTTCGACCGCACCGCCGACGACTTCGGTAACGTACGGTTTTTATTGACTGATCGCCTGCTGATCTCGGGCCGCAAGCGGCCTGCGGCCTCGATCGAATCCGTGCGCCGCCGGCTGGAAGCGGGCCAGCGCTTCGCCACGCCGGTTGACCTCCTCCAGGCAATGGTCGCGCAGATCGCCGATACCATCGAGGGCATCGTCGACGGTCTCTCCGCGGAGATCGACGAGGTCGAGGATTCCATCCTCAAGGAAGGCGTGCGCGACGAACGGATCCGCCTTGGCCGGGCGCGGTTGACCGCGGTGCGGGTCCACCGGCGGCTGAACGGCCTGCGCGGGCTTCTCCGGCGTACCTCCGTCGGTCACATCGATGGCCTGCCGGAAGCCCTCGTCGCCGCGGCGGGACCGCTTACCGTCAGGCTGGACGACATCGACCACGACGTGATCGAGTTGCGCGACCGCGCCAGGCTGCTCCAGGAGGAGCTTGGCGCCCGGGTCGCCGAGCAGACCAACCGCAACCTCCGTGTCCTTTCGGTCCTGACGGCGGTCCTGCTGCCACCGGCTCTGATCGCCGGGCTCTACGGCATGAACCTCGAAGGCGTGCCTTTTGCCCAGTCGCCGGTCGGATTCTGGATCGCGGTGCTCATCACCCTGGCGTCTTCGGGACTCGCCCTGCTCGGCCTCAAACTGGCCGGCGTCCTGAAGTAACAGCCGCCTCCGGCGTCAGACCAGCCGCGACTTCTCGACCGCCGCCGCGATGAAGGAGGCGAAGAGCGGGTGCGGGTCGAACGGCCGCGACTTCAGCTCCGGGTGATACTGGACGCCGATGAACCACGGGTGGTC
>JAGRKY010000296.1:0-863 GCA_020442095.1 Bauldia sp. | reverse complement strand
CGGTAGTCGATGTTGATCTCGTAGCGATGGCGGTGGCGTTCGGAGATTTCCGTCGCGCCGTAGATATCGGCGATCCTGCTGCCGGGCTTCAGCCGCGCAGGATAGGCACCGAGGCGCATCGTGCCGCCGAGGTCGCTGTCATCGCCCCTTTGCTCCAGCACGTTTCCCCGCACCCATTCGGTCATCAGCCCGACGATCGGCTCCGGCGTCGGGCCGAATTCGCTCGAACTTGCATCCGGCATGCCGGCGACGTTGCGCGCCGACTCGATCATCGCGAGCTGCATGCCGAAGCATATGCCGAGAAAGGGCAATTTCCGTTCGCGGGCGAAGCGGATGGCGGCGATCATCCCCTCCGAGCCGCGCTTGCCGAAGCCGCCGGGGACGAGGATTCCGTCGACCTGCTCGAGGCGCTGGAGCATCGCTCCGTCTTCCTCGAGGGTCTCGGACTCGATCCAGTCGATATTGACCTTGACGGTATTCGCTATGCCGCCGTGGAGAAGCGCCTGGACCAGCGACTTATAGGCATCGTGCAGGCCGGTATATTTGCCGACGATGGCGATGGTCACCTCGCCTTCGGGATTGTGCAGGCGCTCCGACACCTCGTTCCAGCGCTCCATGCGCGGCTTGGGCGCGGGATCGATGCCGAAGGCGGCGAGCACTTCCGAATCGAGGCCCTCGGCGTGGTAGGCGGCGGGCACGTCGTAGATATGCTTGACGTCGAGCGCCTGAATGACGGCGGACGGGCGCACGTTGCAGAACAGCGACAGCTTGCGCCGCTCCTCCTCGGGTATCTCGCGGTCGGCGCGCACCAGCAGCAGGTCGGGCGCGATGCCGATGGACCGCAGTTCCTTGACCGAATGCTG
>JAGRKY010000295.1 GCA_020442095.1 Bauldia sp. | reverse complement strand
GATGTTGGCCATCGACGAGGCGAAGTTGCCGCCGCCGAGGCCGCAGAGCAGCGCCAGGACCAGGAAGATCAGATAGGGCGTCTCCGGATTCTGCACCGCATAGCCGATGCCGAAGGCCGGGACGAGCAGCGACGCGGTGGTCAGCGTCGTCCACAGCCGGCCGCCGAAGATCGGCACCATGAAGGAATAGAAGATGCGCAGCGTCGCCCCCGACAATCCTGGCAATGCCGCGAGCCAGAAAAGCTGGTTGGTCGAGTAGCCGAAGCCGATCGCCGGCAGCTTGGCGACGACGACGCTCCACACCATCCAGACCGAAAAGGCGAGCAGCAGCGCCGGGATCGATATCCACAGGTTGCGGCTGGCGATGCGCCGTCCCTTCTCTTTCCAGAAGGCGTCGTCTTCCGGCCGCCAGTCGTCGATCAGCGCGCTCCGGCCGCCGTGCTCCGCCGGCTTGTGAACGTGTTCGAGCTCCGCCAGCGGCGGCAGCTCGGCAAGCGCCTCGCCCGCCACCCGATGCTCCATGGAGCGGATGGCGAAATGCATCCACGACAGCGAGACCGCGACGACCAGGAAGAGCAGCATGAAGCAGCTCGTCCAGATGTCGGTCAGGTCGGCCATTACCCCGAAGGCGATCGGCAGGACGAAGCCGCCGAGCCCGCCGATCATCCCGACCAGCCCGCCGACCGCGCCGACATGGCGCGGATAGTAGACCGGGATGTGCTTGTAGACCGCCGCCTTGCCGAGCGACATGAAGAAGCCGAGGACGAAGATCGTGATCACGAAGGGGATGAGATCCATCCGCGTCGAGAAGGCGATCGGCCCTTCGATGCCGTGGATGACGTAGTCGGTCTCCGGATAGGAGAGCATGAACAGGCAGATCGCCGAGACGCCGAAGGTCCAGTACATGACCATCCGCGCTCCGTAGCGGTCGGAGAGATGGCCGCCATAGGCCCGGAAGAGGCTCGCCGGGATCGAATAGGCGGCGGCCAGCATGCCCGCCGCCTCGATGTCGAGCCCGTAGACGTCGATCAGGTAATGGGGGAGCCACAGGGCGAGCGCGACGAAGCCGCCGAAGACGAAGAAATAATACAGCGAGAAGCGCCAGACCTGCTGATGCCTCAGCGGCTCGATCTGGAGGAGCGTCGAGCGGGCCTTCTCGCCCCTGGCGCGGCGGGCGCGGAGGTCCTGGTCGTCCTTGCTGCCGAGCCAGAAGACGATGGCGGCGAGCGCGAGCACCGACGCCCAGACCACCGCCACCGTCTGCCAGCCGAAGGCGACGAGGACGAAGGGGGCGGCGAACTTGGTGACCGCGGCCCCGACATTGCCGACGCCGAAAATCCCGAGCGCGGTTCCCTGCTTCTCCGGCGGATACCACTTCGACACATAGGCGACGCCGACGGCGAAGGATCCGCCGGCGAGCCCGACGCCGAGCGCCGCGACGAGCATCCAGGGATAGGTGGTGGCGAAGGAAAGCAGGTAGGTCGCGACCGCGGCGGCAAGCATGGTCAGCGTGAAGACCACGCGTCCGCCATACTGGTCGGTCCAGATTCCGAGGAAGATCCGGCTCAGCGATCCGGTCAGGATCGGCAGGCCGACGAGAAAGCCGAACTCGGTCTCGGAAAGACCCAGATCCGCTTTGATCCGCACGCCGATGATGGCGAAGATGGTCCAGACGGCAAAACAGACCGTGAAGGAAAGCGTGCTGAGCGTCAGCGCACGCTTTGAATCATGAGTGTCGTCCATGTCTATCCCCGCTCCCGCTGCTCGATTGCGCAGATCCAAGACGAGAATGACGAGGGTAGACGATACTTGTTTGATTGCGATCAAACAAAATACGGAAAATTTCTAGAATAATCAGGATTACTACTTTGATCAATCATCGAATTGAGTGAATTATACGGATGATTTGCCAAAACGAAATTGTCGCTTAACATTTATCAATTCTACTCTCGGGTCAGCGATGCGCCACGACGAACTCACCCTCATTAGGGCTCTGCCGCTCTTTGCCGACATCGACGAAGCGAGCTTCGATTCGCTGATGCATGCCGCCTATTTCCAGCGCTTCCCCGAATCCGTGGAGCTGATCACCGAAGGCGACGTGCCTGATTTCCTGCACGTCGTCGTCGCCGGCATGGTCGAGCTGACGACGGCGGGCAACGGCCGCGAGACGGTGATCGAGATCGTCCGTCCGATCGAGACCTTCATCCTCGCCGCCGTCGTCCGCGACCAGCCCTACCTGATGTCCGCCCGGACGCTCGACGCCTCGCGCATCCTGATGATCCCGTCACGCGACGTGAAATCGGTCTTCCTCAACGACACCGCATTCGCGCGCGCGGTCGTCGCGGAGCTCGCCGGCCGCTATCGCGGCATGGTCAAGGCGCTCAAGAACCAGAAACTGCGCACGTCGGTCGAGCGCCTCGCCAACTACCTGCTCTGCTGCAGCCAGCAGAACGGCGATTCGGCGGAGTTCCGGCTCGTCATCGAGAAGCGCACCCTCGCCTCGCTCCTCGGCATGACGCCGGAGAACCTG
>JAGRKY010000294.1 GCA_020442095.1 Bauldia sp. | reverse complement strand
TGCAGGACTGGCGGACGACGCTGATACCAGCGATCGCGATTCCTGTTTCGCTGATCGCGACCTTCGCGGCGCTCGCCGCCTTCGGGTTTTCGCTGAACACGGTCAGCCTGTTCGGGCTGATCCTGGCAATCGGCATTGTCGTCGACGACGCGATCATCGTCGTCGAGAACGTTCAGCGGCACATGGCCGAGGGACTCGAGCCGCGCGAAGCGACGCGCAAGGCGATGCAGGAGGTGTCGGGGCCGGTCATCGCCACGACGCTGGTGCTGCTCGCCGTCTTCGTGCCGATCGCCTTCACGCCCGGGTTGACCGGCCGCCTGTTCATCCAGTTCGCGGCGACGATCGCCGTCTCGGTCGCCTTCTCGGCGATCAATGCGCTGACCCTGAGCCCGGCGCTCTGCGCCAGCATCCTGCGTCCGCACCGCGAGCGGAAATCCGGGCCGCTCGCCTGGTTCGAGCGCGGCATCTCGGCGACCCGGACGGGTTATGTCGGGATCGTCCGCCGCCTGATCCGCATCACGACCGTCGCAATGATAGCCTTCGTCGCCGTCGCCATCGTGACGGGGCTGATGGGCAGCTCCATCCCGACTGGCTTCCTGCCGCCCGAGGATCGCGGCTCCTTCTTCGTCGACGTCAAGCTCCCGGATGGTGCCGCCCTGCAGCGGACGCAGGTCGTCACCCAGCAAGTGCAGGAGATCATCAGCAAGACGCCTGGCGTGGCCAACGTCATTTCGGTGACCGGCTACAGTGCGCTGTCCGGCGCGCTGGCGCCGAACGCCGCTTTCGTCATCGCCGTGCTCGACCCCTGGGACGAGCGGACCGACCCGTCGCTTGGCCTGGGCGCGATCATCCGTGGCGTCGCTCCGGAACTGCTGGCGTTGCCGAGTGCGACGGTCCGGCCCTTCGTGCCGCCGCCGATTCCCGGCCTCGGGACGACGGGCGGCTTCGAGTTCGTGCTGCAGGATACGGAGGCGCGATCGCCGGCGGAACTCGCCGGGGCGGTCAACGGCATGATCCTCCAGGCCAATGGCGACCCGGATCTGACCCGCGTCTTCTCGACCTACCAGGCGAATACCCCGCAATATTTCATCGACGTGAACCGCGAGGCGGCCAAGACCCGCGGTGTCGACATCGGCAACCTCTTCCAGGTCCTGGCGTCGACGTTCGGCGCCTATTACGTCAACGATTTCAATGAATTCGGGCGCCTGTATCGAGTCTATGTCCAGGCCGAGGGCCAGTATCGCGCGACGCCGCAGCAGATTCGCGACCTCTATGTCCGCAACAACGAAGGCGCGATGGTGCCGCTCGGGGCGCTGGTCACGATAAGCCCGGTCTTCGGGCCGGAGATCATCTCGCGCTACAACATGTTCCGTTCGGCGACGATCAACGGCGATGCGGCGACCGGCAAGAGTTCGGGCCAGGCGATCCAGGCGATGGAGAAGATCGCGGCGGAGACCATGCCGCCCGGCTTCACCTATGAATGGACCGGCCTGTCGCTTGAGGAGATCAAGGCCGGCGCCGCCGGGGTGAGCCTGCTCCTCCTCTCGGTGCTGATGGGCTACCTGTTCCTCGTCGCCCAGTACGAGAGCTGGACGACGCCGATCCCGGTGATGCTGTCGGTGATCTTCGCGATGTTCGGGGCGATCGGAACGCTCTCGCTGTTCGGCGTGGCGCTGAACGTCTACGCCCAGGTCGGGCTCGTGCTGCTGGTCGGACTGGCGGCGAAGAACGCGATCCTGATCGTCGAATTCGCCAAGAACGAGCATGAAGGCGGGCGGCCGATCATCGATTCCGCCGAGGACGCGGCGCGGCTGAGGTTCCGCGCCGTGATGATGACGGCCTTTGCCTTCATCCTCGGCGTCCTGCCGCTGGCGCTCGCGACCGGCGCCGGCGCCGGCAGCCGCCGATCGGTCGGCGTGACGGTGCTCGGCGGCATGCTCGCGGCGACCGTCATCGGCGTCATCTTCATCCCCGTCCTCTGGGTCTTCTTCGCGCGGATGCGCGCATGGACCCGCAGGCGGCGGCCATCGGCTCCGACGCCCGGCGCGGAGGAGGGGGCCAACGAGGCGCCCGCCAGCTAGGGCACGGCATTCGAACCGGAGGCCTCGGCATGACCGTTCTGGCCAGGTTGAAGGCGCACGATCCGGATCTCCTCAACCTGCGCAAGGCGGCGCGGGCGACGCTCGTCGCCGTCCCGCTCTTCGCCATACTCAAACTGTGGTTCGGTCTCGACTCGATCGCGACCTTTGCCTTCTTTTCCAGCTTCGTCGGGCTGGTCTTCGCCGACTATGGGGGGGCGCCGAAACCCCGGGCGGTCGCCTATCTGGCGATGACCGTCGTCGGCAATGTGGCGATCATCATCGGTTCGTTGTTGTCGGACAGCCTGGTCGGTGGCGCGATCGCCATGTTCCTGGTCATGTTCACGGTGAATTTCGCGACGATCTTCGGCGGCTATGCGCCGGCCTTCATCGCCCCGGTCGCGCTTGCCTATTCACTGACCGTGCTCGATCCGCTGACCATCATGCCTCTCGACGAGCGCGTGATCGGCTGGACGATCGGCGGGTTCGCGGCGCTGATTGCCGCGCTGGTGATGTGGCCGGTGGACCGGCGGCGCGCCCTTCGCGAGACGCTTGCCGAGGCGAGCGATGCACTTGGCGACGCACTCGCGTCGATCGACGATCGCGATGCCCGGGAGGCGGCCTACAAGCGTGTCGGCGATGCCCTGGCGGAGGCCCGCCAGAAGGTCAGCGCGCCGTTCAGGCCATCAGGCCCGCGCTCGCGGGATATCGGACTGCTGCATCTTGTCCAGCATCTCGAACAGGCGAGCGAGCTGGCCCGCCGCGTTCTCGACTATGCGCCGCACACGCCGGAGAGCGCGCGGCTTCTCGCGGCCTGCGTCCGCGCATTCCGGAAGATCGCCGCCGATCTCCGCCATGAACCGACAATCCCGGGTCCCGACGACATAGCGCCGACCATCGAGGAGGCGCTTCGCGCCAACCGGCACAGCACCGACTTCGCGGCAATCCAGGCGGACAAGGCGGCCGACGATCCCGACAAGGGCGCCGCCGATGCCATCGCGCTCATGCGCCAGTCGTTCCCGGTCTTTGCCCTCGCGCATATCGCGATGTGGACGGAGGCGTCCGCCGCGGCGGGGCTCGGCGCGCGCGGCGACGCGGTTCCGGCGGCGATGCCGGAGGCCGAGTCGGTCTCCGACCGGCCGCTGGCGGTGCTTCGCCGGTCCATCGATATCGTCAGGCGGGAATTCGACCTGAGCGCGGTCGTCTTCCGCAATAGCCTTCGCGCCGCGGCGGCCATGACGCTTGCGGTGATCCTGGCGAAGACCCTGCCGGTGCAGCACGGCTTCTGGATCACGCTCGGCGCGCTGCTCGTCCTGCGCTCGAGCGCCGCCGCGACCTCGGCGACGGCGCTCCAGGCGGTGGCGGGGACGCTGATGGGTTTCGTCGTTGCCGCCGGTATCCTGTGGGCGACGGGGAACGCCCCCGGACCGCTCTGGGCGATCCTGCCGGTGACGATCTTCCTCGCCGGCTACGCACCCGGGGCAATCGGCTTCATGATCGGCCAGACGTCCTTCACCACCGCGCTGGTGGTGCTCTTCACGCTGATCTACCCGGCCGGCATCGACACCGCGATCGAGCGGGTCGAGACCGTGACGCTCGGCGCGATCAGCGCCGCGGCGATCGGGCTGATCCTGTGGCCGCGGGGCGCCCGCGCGGCGCTCGCTGCCACCGTCGCCCGCGTCTATCGCGCCGCCGCGGCCGGGATGCGCAGCCTGATCGGCGGGACGGAGGAAGGCCGCCGGGCGGCGACGGCCGAGATGCTCGAAGCGCGCCGCCGGGCGGACGAGGCCTTCGGCGTCGCGCTCAACGAGCGCGGGCGGCATCTCGATACGCAGCTCTGGCTGGCGCTGTTCAAGGCGCCGAACCTTGTCCATTGCACGGTGTCGGGGCTGGTGCCCGAGCCCGCACCGTGGCTCGGCGAGCATTGCAACGACACGCTTGCGGCGACGATCCGGCACAGGGATGGGGTCGCCGATCTGCTCGACGGCATTGCCGAACGCCTGGCGACGTTGGGGCCGGCGATGCCGAAAAGCCCTGAGGCCGGGACTGACGATCTGCTTCCGCTTCTCGAAAGCTGCTTCGAGCGGGCCCTGGCGCTCGGTCCGGACCATGTCGACGACGCCCGGCACCTGGTCGCGTGGAACTGGTGGCTCTCCTTCGTCGAAAGCGAAGTGGCCGGGGCCGCGCCCGATCTCGACATCGTCGTCGACGTCAGCAGGCCGCATGCCTGGTTGCGCTGGTCCGGGACGGAAACCTGACCTTGAAACTGGCCGATTCGGAACCCGTGGACTAACATCCGCGGCGGGGGACCGTGAGGCCGATAAGGGACCATGCTTGGGTCGATCATTGAGCGAAGCCCGCTGCTTGCCGGGATAGTTGCCGCTGTCGTCGCGGTTCTCGTCCTTCTCGTCGTTTCCGCCGTGATTTCGAGCCGTTGGGGCAAGCGGAAGGCGGCGCCCGTCGTTGCGGCACCTCAGGTCCGTCAGGAGCCCGTCTTTGGCGGCGAACTGGCCGAGTCGCGACCGCAAACGGTGTCCTATACCCGGGCGCAGCCCTACCGTGATCCGGTCGAGGAACTGGCGGAGATCGAGGAGGTCGAAGAGGAGGAGCCGCTCGGCCCGCTGCGCCATCGTCGCCGGTTTGGATTCGCCGCCCTGTCCCTGGCCTTCCTGGTCGGTCTCGGCGCCGGTGTCGGCGCAATGGCCCTTTCTTCCTCCGGCCAACTGAACGCAATGATGCGGAGTTTCGTCGCCCTGGCGAACACCGTCCTGCCGGCAGGCGAGGTCGACGGCGGCAAGACGACCGTCCCGAACGCAAAGGCCGCCAAACCGGAGAAGCAGGATGCCGGAGAGGCGCTACCGCTTCCATCGCCCGAATCTGACGGCGCGGGGACGGGCGAAGTGGCGGAACGGCTTGCAGCTTTTACGGACAGGCTGAAGGAATCTCTCCCCAGGGATGCGGGTCCCGAACTCATCCTCACCGGTGTCGAAACTTCCGGAATGACGGTTAACCTGAGCTATGCGGTGGGGAGGCCGGTGCCCAAGGTGGAGGTTTCGGCGTTCGACGCCTACGTGATGCGGGCCATCAAGTCATTGTTTTGCGGGAAGGATTCCCGCGAACTCCGCTATCTCAACGAAAACGGCGTCGCCTTCAACATGGACTATGTCGATCCGACCGGGGAAACCGTCGCGAAGCTGACCGTTCCCGCGGACTTCTGTGCCCAATAAATGGCTCTTTATTTATGCTCAGTTCTGGGCCAACAATAGATGGAGAATGTGTTAACGGCCGGCTCGGAGCCGCCGAGATGAAACGTATGTCGAAGAGCAGGGGCAGCGTTGGGGTTCGGATCTCGCCCTATGTCGGTTTCGCGTTTCCTTGCATGCATTGCGGTGGCGGCAGCGCTGTCACCCGGGCTTGCTCAGGGGGCGACCGCTGATTCCGCGGCTCTTAAGGCCGAACTCGACAAGATCTACCAGAGCCTGCTCGTCGATCCTTCCGATGTGAAGCTGAATCGCCGGATGATCGATATCGCGGTCCAGCTCCAGGACTATGATGCGGCGATCGGTGCCGTCGAGCGGCTCATCTTCTACGATCCGCAGAATGCCGAGCTCCAGCTCGAGGCGGCGCGCCTCTACATGCAGATCGAATCCTATGCCGCTGCCGCCGGCTATCTGAAGGATGCGGTGGCGCTGCCGGGACTGACTGCGGAACAGCGCGCGGATGCGACGACTCTCCTTGCCCAGGCGGATCGCAGGACGAGGCCGTCGCCCTGGGCCGGTTTCGGCCAGGTCGGCATGCGCTATCAGACCAATGCCAACCACGGCTCGGTGGCGCTGGGGCTCGACGAGCCCTTTCCGTTCGAGAAGCCGACCGCCGACTGGAACACCTTCGCGCTCGGAACGCTCGGCCTTGCCGAACCGGTTGACGACAACCTGACGCTGGAAGCCTCGGTCTCCGGCTATTATGCCGACCAGCAGATCGTCGACCGGCTCGATCTCGGCTTCGCGGAGGCGGTCCTCGGTCCCCGGATGACCAGCGACGACGGCAGCCTGTCGCTGAAGCCCTATGGGATCGTCCAGGGCATCTCGCTCGGCGAGGCGCCGTACCAGTTCGCCTATGGTGGCGGCGCCCTTGTCCGCTGGACCTTCGCGGACAACTGGTGGGTCGAGCCCCAGTACGAATACAAGGACCGCACCTACTACAACACCGACGACTATCCGGACGCCACGGATCAGACCGGTACGTTCAATACCTATGCGGTGAACATGAGCGGTCAGATCACCGACCAGATCACCTTTTCCGGCCGTTTCGCCTTCAACCAGAACGATGCGGCCAAGAGCTACCAGAGCTACGACCAGTATGTCGCGACGATCGCGCTCGACATCGGATTCGATTTCCTCGGTATAGAGAACTGGTCGCTGTCGCCCTTTGCCAGCTATGCCTATACCGACTTCAAGGGCATCGCACCGCCGGAAGGCTACGCCTCTCTCGATACCAAGCGTCACGACGACCTCTGGGTCGTCGGCGCAAATCTTGAGGTTCCGTTGCGGGAGCAGATCGCGCTGGGCCTTGCAATTGAATATTCAAAGAATATTTCCAACCTCGACCGAGACGACTACGAAGACCTGAAAGTGGTAATCGGTCCGCAAGGCCGGTTCTGACGATTCGGGAGATGAGCATGAAGACGGGATTTGCCTTGGCTGCGATGTGCGTTGCGTTTGGGTTGGGGACGGGCGGGATCGCCTATGGCGAAACCGTCGGCTCGGCCGCGGCCGTGCGTCCGTCGTCGACGGGAACGCCGCCCGGCGGCAGCGCCCGGCAGCTCAAAGCCGGCACGAATATCGTGTCGAAGGAGCGCATCAAGACCACCGGCTCGGGCTCGCTCCAGGTCATGTTCAACGACAAGTCGACGATGACGATCGGCCCGAACAGCGACCTCGTCATCGACGAGTTCGTCTACAAGCCCGGTGGCGGAGGGGGCTCCTTCGCAACGAGCCTGACGAAAGGCGCGCTGCGTTTCGTCGGCGGGCAGATCAGCCACGGCGCCGGCGCCAAGATCAATACGCCGGTTGCGACCCTCGTGGTGCGCGGTGGTGCCGCCTATGTCACCCACGATGCCGCCTGCCAGGCTTTGAACAGCAAGTCCAAGACCGGCAAGACCTGCACCAAGGTGGTCTGCACCGGCGGGGCCTGCACGGTCCGGTCGCGGGTCGATGCCCGGTCCTTCCAGCTGAAGATCAACCAGGCGGTGGAAATCGGCACCGTGGGTGCCATCGAATTCAATGTGACCTCGGTGACGCTTAACGACGTCGCCAAGGGTGGCAGTGGTGGAATTGTGATGGGCAAGGGCGCGAACCAGGCGGCCAAGTTCAACGGAAAGTCGACGATCGATCAGACGATCCGCGAACAGAGCCCGGAACCCCCGCCGCCTCCGCCGCCGCAATAGGGAAGCGAACCAGACAGGAAAGTTACCGCTCGCGCTTGGCGACTGCTGCGAGTTGTCATCAAGAGAGGCGTGAAGCGTGGCTGATTACTCAGCAGATTCGAACGCACTTCCCGGATCGATTACCGGCACCTCCGGTATCGATACGTTCACGGTCACCGTCGTCAGCAGTGCTGCCTTTGACCTTTCGTCGATTACGTTCACCGACTGGACCGCCGGCCAGGATGTAATCATCGTTGACGGCGCCGGATTCGCTACTTCCATTGATGTAACCGGCAGCAGCCAGGACGAGACGATCTACGGCGGCGATGCCGCCGACACGATCGATGGCGGAGCGGGTGACGACATCATCGATGGCGGCGCTGGCGCCGACATAATCGATGGTGGACTCGGCAACGACACGATCACCTATGACAGCCTGGACACCACGATTGCCGGTGGCGGGGACACCGACACGCTGGTGGTCAACGGCACTGCAACGATCGACCTGTCCGCGTCGGATCAGAGCGGCGGGCTCGACAATGCC
>JAGRKY010000293.1 GCA_020442095.1 Bauldia sp. | reverse complement strand
CGATCTCGACGATCTGCTGCTGGGCGAGCGACAGGCGCGACACCGGCGTCGACGGCGAGAAGGTCGCGCCAAGCCGGTCGAGCAAGGGCTGGACAGCCTTGTGGAGCTTGTCGTCGTCGACCAGTTGCAGAAAGCCGTATTTCCTCGGTTCGCGGCCGATATAGACATTCGCCGCGACATCGAGATTGTCGAACAGGTTGAGTTCCTGGTGGACGAAGGCGATGCCGGCCGCCATCGATTCCGCGACCGAGAAGGACGCATGCGCGACGCCGTCGACCGCGATAGTGCCGCGATCGGGTTCGACGACACCGCCGAGGATCTTCATCAGCGTCGACTTGCCGGCGCCGTTTTCGCCGACCAGGCCGATAACCTCGCCGGGGCGAACCTCCATGCTGAAGTCGGCCAGGGCGACGACGCCCGGATAGGTCTTGCGCAGGCCCGACAGCGTCAGGAAGGGCTCGGCGGAAGCTGGCGGCGCGACGGCGGCAGGTGCAGGCGTGGTCATCAGGCGGGCATTCTCGAAGGCAGGCGACTTCGGGGAAACGCCCGCGACCGGAGACCGGCCGCGGGCATCGGGGAACGTCCTAGCCGCCGGAAAGCTTCTTCTTGAAGTCTTCCTCGAACTGCTTGACGTTGTCCTTCGTCAGGGTCAGGCCCTCGATGATCATGATCCCGTCGGCCGGGATCTTCGACTTGTCGCCGTTCAGGTAGTCGGCGATCAGGTGGGCGCCCTGGTAGCCCCATTCGTAGGGCTGCTGCACGACGGTGCCGGCGAAGGAGCCTTCGGCGACGGCGCCGAGGGTGATCGGGTCCTCGTCGAAGGCGACGACAGTGATCTCGCCGAGCTTGCCGGCGTCACGCAGCGCCTCGTACATCCGCGGCGGGTTGTACGAGTAGAAGCCGACCATGCAGTTGACTTCCGGATTGGCGACGAGCACGTCGTCGACATTGGCGCGGGCGCGGGTCTGGTCGATATCGTCGCCGCGGACGTCGATCAGCTCGAGCCCGGTTCCGGCGACGGCTTCGTTATAGCCGTTGATGCGCTCCTTGGCATTGTCCGCGCCGGGCAGCCCGACGAAGCCCATGCACTTGCCTTCCTTGCCTTCCATCGCCTTCTTCATCAGCTCGCCGGCCATCTTGCCGAGCTGGGTGTTGGACGAGCCGATATAGGCGATGCGGTCGGACTGGGTGGCGTCCGAGTCAAAGGTGAAGAACGGGATCTGCGCGGCGACGGTATTGATCGCGTCGGTCGAGGTCGGCGGATCGACGACCGACACCGCGATGGCGTCGATGCCGGCAGCGACGAGATCGTCCATCATCCGGCGCTGCACGGCGGCGTCGGCGCGCTCCGGATATTTGAACTGCAGGTCGAAGTCCGGCAGCTCGGTCTGGGCCTTGGCCACCGCCGCTTCCATGATCTTCCAGAAGTCCGAGGGGCCATTCACCACGAAGGCGATGGTCTTCTTGTCCTGGGCGAACACAGCCGTGGATGCAGCGAGGGTCAGGGCTGCCGCGAGCCCCGTAATCATCATACGCTTCATCGAATTTCCTCCCGATTTTCGTTCTGGCGCTGATCGCCGGCTGCAATCCTCCCTGCAACCGGAACCGCGTGGATCACGCTATATAAACCGCGTTGGTCGTGCAATGCCCCTTTTTCCGGCCAATTTCGCAGCCATCGCTTGCAGGAAGCTCCCCGTCGCCCGCGAGACTACGGAATCCCGGAAAAACGCTTTTGTCTTATGATTTACGTAGCTCAACCATCCACAGCGGTTTGGTGCATCTTCGACACACATCGTCGCACGGTTGCCGCAGGCCGCACCAAATGGCTGGTCACCGGCGGAGAATCGCGCTTAAGATGCCATTACTGCCAACGAAGCCACGGGGCATGGTCGGCAGGCCGCCGGTTAACGCCGAGACAATCGGTACCCATGGGAGGCGGCAACACAGGCAGACCCGCGCTCGCCAATTAGGCGAGATGTCACGGTCTAGAGGGGGAGAGGTCGAGCCTCGCCCGAGACGTCCGGCGGACGGTGCGCTTTCGCGTTTTTTGCGGCGTTCCGTTTCGGTCGGCGACAAGGTCGAACGAGCGCAAAGCGCCGATCGGCCTCTCCCCTGAGCCTGACGCCAGTCGTCCGGATAATCAGACGCAATGTCGGTCGGGTTGTACCCCGGCCTCGCCTTGTCGTTACTCGGCCGGTGCCTGCACCGCCTCGCCGAGCTCTTCCGGGGTCGGCGTCATGCCGCGCGGCATCGCCTCCGCTTCCCGCAATTCGCGCTCGAGCCGCTGCTCCTCGGTGATGCGCGGCTTGGAGAAACGGGCGAGCAGGCTGAAGACGACCGGCGTCAGGAACAGCGTCGCCAGCGTCGCGAAGCCAAGGCCGCCGACGATGATCCAGCCGAGCGCCTGACGTGCCTCGGCGCCGGCGCCCGTCGTCAGCAAGAGCGGCAGCCCGCTCAGCACCGTCGAGATCATCGTCATCACCACCGGCCTCAGGCGGATCAGCGAGGCGTTGTAGATCGCGTCGCGCACCGACTGGCCCTGGTCGCGGAGCTGGTTGGCGAATTCGACGATCAGGATGCCGTTCTTCGACATCAGTCCGACCAGGAGGACGAGGCCGATCTGGCTGTAGATGTTCAGCGAGCCGCCGGTCAGCAGGATGGCGAAGATCGCCGCGGCGAGGCCGAAGGGAACCGTCGCGATCAGGATCAGCGCGCTGATGAAGCTCTCGAACTGCGCGGCCAGCACCAGGAGGACGATGACCAGCGCGAAGACGAAGGTCTGTGCCACGCCCGAAGAAGCACGGTCGAGCTCGCGCGCCTCGCCGGAGAAGAGGATGCTCATCCCCGGCGGTAGCTCGGCATCGGCGATCTCCTGGAGATGGGTCATCGCCTGGCGGAGATCGATGCCCTCGGCGAGCGTCGCGGTCATCGGCACCGCGCGGCGCTGGTCCTGGCGCTGGAGGTAGGGCGCGACAGCCGACTCCTCGAAGGTCACCAGCGAAGCGAGCGGCACCATCTTGCCGCTCGACGAGCGGAGCTGGATGCGGTCGAGGCCCGACGGGTCCTGGATCATGCCGTCGGGGGCCTGGAGGCGGATCTCGATCGGGTCGTCGCCGATGTAGAAGTTTCCGAGGTCGCGCCCGTCGAGCAGTGCCTGGACGACGGAGGAGATGCTGTCGATCGAGATGCCGAGGTCGGATGCCCGCTCGCGGTCGATGTTGATCGAAAGCTGCGGCTGTGTGGTGTCGTAGTCGAGCCTGACGGTGCCGAATGCCGGGTCGTTGCTCATCGCATCGAGCAGCTTGTCCGCCGTCGCGGCGATCTTGTCATAGTCGTTGCCGGTGACCGCGAAGCGCAGCCCCTGCCCGCCGCCGCGGATGCCGAGGCTGTTGGGCTGGAAGGCGAAGACCTGGATGCCCGGGATTCGGCCGAGCCGCGCATTGAGGTCGGCGGTGATCTGCTGCTGGCTGCGCTCCCTTTTGTCCCAGGGCGCGAGCGAGACGAACATGAAGCCGCCACCGCCGAAGCCGCGCGCCGTCGCGAAGACGTTCTCCACCTCGCCGCTGTCGACGAAAGGCTGGACCGCCTCCTCGGCGGCGCGGATCTGCTCCGCGGTATAGTCGACGGTGGCGCCCTGCGGGGCACGCACCGAGATCGGGATAAAGCCCCGGTCCTCGCTCGGCGTGAGCTGGGTCGGCACCTGGTTGAAGGCGAAGACGGCCGCCCCGGCGAAGAGCAGCGCCGCCACGACAACGACGATCGGCGCATCGAGGCAGGCGCGCAGCAGGCGCGCATAGAGCCGCTCCGCGCCGCGCCCGACCGCACTGACGCCGCGGCCGATGAAGGTGGCGGGCGGGCGGACCTCGCCGCCGATCCAGCGCGACGCCAGCATCGGCACGATGGTCAGCGCGACCACCGACGAGAGCAGCACCGCGAAAGCGAGCACGAAACCGAATTCGGAGAACAGCCGCCCGGCCGTGCCGGGGAAGAAGGAGATCGGGATGAAGACGGCGGCGAGCGTCGCCGTCGTCGAGATGACGGCGAAGAAGACCTGCTTGGTGCCGATCACCGCGGCAGCGCGCGGGCCGAGGCCGAGGTGCCGCTGCCGCGAGATGTTCTCCACCACCACGATCGCGTCGTCGACCACCATGCCGGTCGCCAGCACCAGCGCGAGCAGCGTCAGGATGTTGATCGAGAAGCCGGCGAGGTAGATCGCCCCCACCGTGCCGACCAGCGCGATCGGCACGGTGATCGCCGGGATGAAGGTGATCCGCACCGAGCGCAGGAAAACATAGATGACGCCGATGACGATCGCCGTCGCGAGCAGCAGGGTATGGATGACCTCGTCGATCGCGCCGCTGATGAAGATGGCGTCGTCGGAGGTGATGGTCAGCGTCACGTCGTCGGGAAGCGACGCCTGGAGCTCGGTGACCGCCTCATGCACCTTGGCCGATATGTCCAGCGTGTTGGACGAGGCCTGGCGGATCAGCCCGAGGCCGACGCCGGTCAGCCCGTTCATCCGCAGCGAGGTGCTTTCGTCGGCGCGCCCGAAGACGACGTCGGCGACATCCCGGACGCGGGTCGTGTCGTTGATCCGGATGGCGCCGATCTCCTCGGCCGATTTGGCGCTCGCGTCGGCGCGGACCAGCAGCGTCTGGGTCGCGTCGGAGACGCGGCCGGCCGGTGCATCGAGCGCGATATCGGACATCGCCGTCATCAGGTCGCCGGCGGCGAGCCCGCGTGCCGCCATGGCATCGGGATCGACGATGATCCGGATCATCTGCTCGCGATCGCCGTAGACGCTGACATCCGCGACCCCTTCGATCGCGGCGAGGCGATCGACCACCGTATCGTTGACGATCTTGGTCAGCTCGTCGATCGGCCGGTGGGCGGAGGTCACCGCCAGCCGCATGATCGCATCGGAGTCGGCATCGGCCTTGACGATCACCGGCGCATCGGCCTCGTCCGGCAGGCTCCTGAGCCCGCCAATCGCGTCGCGCAGGTCGTTCGCGGCGACGTTCAGGTCGGTCGATTCCGAGAACTCGATGGTGATCCGGCTCTCGCCGGCGCTGCTCCGCGAATCGATCGAATCGACGCCCGGCGTGCGGGCCACCGCCCCCTCGATGACAGCGGTGATCTCCTTGTCGACCGTCTCGGGCGTCGCGCCGTCGTAATCGGTGCGGATGGTGATGACCGGGCGGTCGACATTCGGCAGCTCCCGGACCTCGACGCCGATGATCGCCGCCAGTCCCGCGACCAGGATCAGCAGGTTGAGGACAATGGAGAGAACCGGCCGGCGGACGAACAGCGAAGCGAAGCCGGCAGTCCCGCGCGACAGGCTGGCCGGGGCGTCGCTCATCGTCGTCAGCTCCCCCGTTCGGCGGCCGCCGCCGAGCCGGCGCCGATATCCGGTGCCTTCGTCGTCTCGGCAGGAGCATCCGCATCGGCAGGCGGCGGACTGCCCTCATTATCCTCGACCCTCTCGACCTTCGCGCCGTTGCGAAGCCGGAGCACGCCCTCGACCACCACCTCGTCGCCTTCGGCGAGGTCGGCGGCGACCGACACCGCGCCGCTCCGCCGCGAGACGATCTGCACCGCCATCCGTTTCACCTTGTCGCCGTCGAGCGCCCAGACGAACGAGCCAGCCCGGTCCCACTGGATCGCGAGCGAGGGAACCGACGGCCGTTTCACCCCGGGAATCGAGAAGGAGATGCTCAGCGCCATCCCCGGCCGGAGGGCCGCCGCCTCGTTGGGCAGGGTCGCCTCGACTTTCAGGGTCCGGGTCGTGGCATCGACCATGTTGTCGATCGTGCTGAGCTTGCCCTCGATGATCGTCCCCGGCAGGGCCGGCGTCGTCGCGGTCACCGCCTGGCCGACCGCCACCTCGCCGACCGCGCGCTCGGGAACCGCGAAGGAAACCGTGACCGACGACATGTCGGCGATCGTCGCGATCTTCGTCGAGGAATTGACCAGGTCGCCGACCGAGATGTCGGCAAGGCCGATGACGCCGTCGAAGGGCGCGCGGATGGTGCGCTTCTCCAGCTCGATCTCGGCGCTGCGCAGGTCGATGGCGGCCTTCTGCTCGGCGGTCTTCGCGTCCGACAGCGTGACCGCGGTGACATTGCCGCTCTTCGACAGCCTCTCGGCGCGATCGACCGCCTCCTTCGCCGATTGCAGCGTCAGCGTCGCGAGTTCGACGGCGATCTGCTGGTCGTCATCGTTGAGGTGGACGAGTTCGCTGCCCGCCTTGACCTCGGCCCCCGGCTTGAAGGCCACACTGGTGACGATTCCGGTCACCTGGGGATAGAGGACGACCTCGCGGGCAGCCGCGGCCGTGCCGATGGCTCGGATATCCGTCCCGGTCGCAACGAATTCGACGGGCGCCGTCACGACGCGCGCAGCGCCGCCGAATCCCGGCCTGCCGCCACCGGGCGGCCCGCCGCCGCCAGCCGGACCGGCCGCCTGTTCCGTCGCCGGCCCGAACACCATCTCCGGGCGCACGTAGAACACCCAGGCACCTACAACGACCGCGACGATCAGGAGCGAGAGGAAGAGCTGCTTCAAAACCGACATTCAAGACTCGCCGATTGGATCGCCGGCCCCTCCCCCCGACGGACCGACCGATAAATAGGCCACACAGACGTTGATTCTTAAGCGGGAAACGATACTTTCCCTTCCAGATTCTCCCGATGCCTCTTTATTTGCAACAAGGAGTTTGTAACAATTTGCATCAAGGAGTTCGCCAGGACTTCTTAAGGAAACGCCTTATCTAATGCCCGCAAGAGGCAAAAGAGTGTCACCATATCGCATGATCGTCCCCCACGACGGTTGCCGTGAGTGCCATGGCGGGGAATTGCCCCGCACGGAGATTTGACGATGTCGATTTCGGAAGCTGCCGATATCGACGCGGAGCCCTCCGTCGGTTCGGGCATGGGTCCGACCGACACCGGCAATCCTGATTATTTCCACAAGGTCGTCGACTGCCAGTGGGCCTGCCCGGCCCATACGCCGGTCCCGGAATATATCCGGCTGATCGCGGCGCAACGCTATTCCGACGCCTACATGGTCAACTGGCGCTCGAATGTCTTTCCCGGCATCCTCGGGCGGACCTGTGATCGCCCCTGCGAGCCCGCCTGCCGGCGCGGCCGGGTCGAGGAGCAGCCGGTGGCGATCTGCCGGCTGAAGCGTGTCGCCGCCGACAACAAGGACGATGTCAGCGGCCGCATGCCGACGGCGCCCGCCGAATCGAACGGCAAGCGGATCGCCCTGATCGGCGCCGGTCCCGCCTCGCTCGCCGTCGCCCGCGACCTCGCCCCGTTCGGCTATCAGGTCGTCGTCTACGATTCGGAACCGCGCGGCGGCGGTATGATCCGCAGCCAGATTCCACGCTTCCGCCTGCCGGAATCGGTGATCG
>JAGRKY010000292.1 GCA_020442095.1 Bauldia sp. | reverse complement strand
TGATCGAGCGGTCGAAGGAGATGTCCGGCGACTGGTTGGTGGTGATGATCTTGCGCGGCCGTTCCTCCTGCACCTCGGTGCGGAGCGGCGGCAGCTCGTCGGCCGAGCCCCAGCCGTCGTCGAACCGGAACCGGCTTTCCGCCTCGTAGCGGCCGGAAGGGTTGATGCCGGCGCCGCGACCCCGTCGCCGCTCGGGGTCGATCTGGACGCCTACAAAGTCCTCGACCGTCTGCGCGGGGGCAATGCGACTGGCGGCGAATCGGTGGCGTGGCGAGGACATGAATAGATTCCTAGCATGGAAAAGGAACAAAGCAAGAACAAAATGGATGGCGGATACAGGTCCACGCGGGGAGGCTCGAAAAGCCTGCAAACGCGCGCTATGAAAGCGGGATGATCACAGCGATCCTTGCCACCCGCGACGACGAGGTCGACCTTGCCATGGCGCTGTCGCCGCTGGTTCCGGCCGCGGTTGAGGGCGTCGTCAAGGAGGTCATCGTCGTCGATTTCGGCTCCCGCGACGGGACGCTGACGGTCGCCGATACCGCCGGCTGCGCGATCATCGAGGCGACGGGCAACGAAGGGCTTTCCGACGCCGCCCAGGACGCCAAGTCCGACTGGCTGCTCTTCCTGTCGCCGGGCACGGTGCTCGACGCCAGCTGGCATGCCGAGGCGCTTGCCTTCATCGATCAGGCGATGCTTTCGGGGAAGGCCGCCTCGGTCGCCGCGACCTTCCGGCACGGCCGGCCCGACACCGGCTTCCGGCCGCGTTTCGCCGAATGGTGCGCCATCGTGCGATCGGCCGGCTTCGCGGCACCATACGAAGAGCAGGGCCTGCTGATCTCCCGCTCGCTCTACCGTTCGGTCGGCGGCCATCGCTCGCTGCCGGCGATGGCCGATGTCGATCTCGCCCGCAGGATCGGGCGGCGCCGGCTGACCCTGTTGCGGGCGCGCGCCGTGGTGCGGCGGCCGAAACGGGGTGGCGAGGGCTTCATGCGCGGCGCGCGGAATGCCGCCTGCCTGGCGATGTTCGTGCTTCGCCTGCCGCCGAGCCTGATCGGCCGGCTGGCCGCCTGAGTTCGCGGAATCAGGCTTCGCTCTGGCGCAGCTTCGCCCGCTTCAGGTGTTCGTCGAGACGCGGCATGATCTCGACGAAATTGCAAGGCGGATGGCGGAAGTCGAACTGCGGCGCGAGGATACCGTCCCAGGCGTCGCGGCACGCGCCGGGCGAGCCGGGCAGGCAGAAGACGAAGGTCTCGTGGACGATGCCGGCCATCGCCCGCGACTGGATCGTCGAGGTCCCGATCGTCCCGTAGCTGATGATGTGGAAGACGGTCGAGAAGCCGTCCATCCGCTTGTCGAAGAGCGGGTCGACCGCCTCGATCGTCACGTCGCGGCCGGTCAGGCCGGTGCCGCCGGTGGTGATGATCGCGTCGACGGCGGGATGTTCCGCCCATCCTTTGACGACGGTCCGGATCGCAGCGATCTCGTCGGGGACGATTTCCCGCGACGCGAGGAGATGGCCGGCCTTCTCGATCCGCTCGGCGAGCGTCTGGCCGGAGCGGTCCTCTTCGAGCGAGCGCGTATCGGAGACGGTGAGCACCGCGAAGCGGACGGGAATGAATTCGGCAGCGGTCATTGCCTTCTCTCCTGCGGCATGGGCCGGGAGGCTATGAGCCGCCCGTCCTGGTGACGGCGACCCACCAGTCCGGTTCGGCCTTCTGAATTCGGGCGGCGGCGCGGTTCGCGGCCTCCTGCGACATGAAGATGCCGAAAGCGGTCGCGCCCGATCCCGACATCCGCGCGAAGGCGCAATCCCGGTCCGAGGCGAGCGCCCGCACGGCGGTTTCGACCAGCGGTGCTTCCTCGGCCGCCGGGGCGAACAGGTCGTTGCGGGTATTGCGCAGCCAGAAGATGAACTCGATCAGCGGGCCGATCGGCTCCGGCAGCGGGGGAAGACCGCTCCGTTCCGCTGCCTCGAGCCGGCGGAAGACGTTGCCGGTCGCGACCGAGACGCCGGGATTGACCAGGGTCATCCACATTGGCGGGATGCCGGAGACCGGAACCACCGTCTCTCCGATCCCGCTCATTCGCGAGGGCTGCGACGCGAGGCAGACCGGGACGTCGGCGCCGAGGACAAGGCCCATCTCGGCGAGTTCCTCGGCGGAGAGCCCGAGCTGCCAATGCCGGTTGAGGAGGCGGAGCGCTGCCGCCGCGTCGGCCGAACCGCCGCCCAGCCCGGCGGCGACGGGGAGCCGTTTTTCCAGGTCGAGCCGGATGCCGGCCTCGCACGCCTCCGGGAAGGCGGCGCGAAGGCCGTTGGCGACGGCGAGGACGAGGTTGTTCCCGGGCGTCGTCGTCGCGTCGAGGGCCGCGGCGAACGGCCCGTCGATGGTGAAGCCGGTCTCGCCGGCTCCACCATCCGAGGCCGTCAGCGTATCGCCGGCCTCGGCGAAGACCACCAGGCTGTCGAGCAGGTGGTATCCGTCGTCGCGGCGTCCGAGGACGTGGAGAGCCAGGTTGATCTTGGCCCTGGCGGTCTCGATCTCCGAAACGGTCCCGGGGATGACCGACGAAACCGCGTCAGCCGTCGTTGCCGCCATCGACGAGGCCGTTTTCGAGCTTCTTGACGATCACGTCGAGATCGACCGGCTCCGGGTCGAGATCGCGTGCGTGGTTCCACTGGAAGGTGGCTTCGAGCTTGCGCCCGACCTTCCAATAGGCATCGCCGAGATGGTCGTTGATCACCGGGTCTTCCGGCCGCAATTCGACCGCGCGCTCAAGCTGGGCGACCGCGTCGTCGTAGCGGCCGAGCCGGTAATAGGCCCAGCCGAGGCTGTCGACGATGTAGCCGTCATTCGG
>JAGRKY010000291.1 GCA_020442095.1 Bauldia sp. | reverse complement strand
GCCCAGCGCCGCCGCGCCGAGGAGCTGCTGGCCCGGGTCGGCTGCGAGGACGTCAACCCGCGCGCCCGCGTCGGCGACCTGCCGCTGTCGCGCCGCCAGATGGTGGAGATCGCCAAGGCCCTCGGCCGCGACCCCAAGCTTCTCATCCTCGACGAGGCGACCTCGGCGCTGACCGCGGCCGACGTCGAGCGCGTCTACACGATTCTCCATCGTCTCCGCGACGACGGCCTCGCCCTCCTCTACATCTCGCACCGGATGCACGAGATCGAGGAGCTCGCCGACACCATCTCGGTCTTCCGCAACGGCCGCCATATCAGCACCTTCGCGAAGGGCACCCAGTCCGACGATCAGATCGTCCAGATGATGATCGGGCGCGACGTCAGCAACGTCTACCCGCCGAAGCCGGTGCGGACCGAGCCGCCCCCGGTCGAGCTGGAAGTCAGCCGTCTCGGCTGGACCGACCGCCTGTCGGACATCTCCTTCACCCTCGGCAAGGGCGAGATCGTCGGCCTCGGGGGCCTCGACGGGCAGGGCCAGCGCGAAGTCCTGCTCGCCCTGTTCGGCGTGCTGCGCAACGTCTCCGGCACCGTCCGCGTCTTCGACCACAAGGGCGTGCCGAGGAGCCCGGTCGTCGCCACCCGGCCCGACCATGCCATGGCCCTCATTCCGGAGGACCGGAAGACCGAGGGCCTGATGCTGCCGATGTCGATCTCCGACAACATTTCCCTCACCTCCCTCAAGTGGCTGTCCAGGGGCTTCGTCATAGACGGCACCGCCGAGAAGAACGCGGTGGACGGGATGATCGAGAAGCTCCGGATCAAGATCGGCAATCCGGACGACGCGGTCGCGACGCTCTCGGGCGGCAACCAGCAGAAGGTGGTCATCGCCAAGTGGCTGCTGACCGGTCCACGCATCCTGCTCCTCAACGACCCGACGCGCGGCATCGACGTCGGCACCAAGGAAGAGATCTACCGGCTGCTCCGCGAGCTTGCCGACGCCGGAACCTCGATCATCCTCTACTCGACCGATTATGACGAGCTGATCGGCTGTTGCGACCGGGTGCTGATCCTCTACGGGGGGCGGATCGTCCAGACCCTGGAGGGCGACGCGATCACCGAGACCAACATCGTGGCGAGCTCCTTCAACCTGCCCGTCGAAAGCGAGGCTGCTGCGGAACCGGTGCGGCCACAATGAGCAATTTCAGGCTTTGGATCTCCCACAATACCGGCGCCCTGATCGCCGTTGTCCTGTTCCTCGTCCTCTACATCTTCTATTCGAGCCTGCATCCGCGCGGCTTCACCACCGACCTTCTCGTCCAGAACTCCAACGAGGCGCTGGCGCTGATCTTCGTGTCGATCGCCCAGACCCTTGTGGTCATCCTCGGCGGCATCGACCTTTCGGTCGGATCGCTGATGACGCTGGTCAATGCCGTCGCCTCGGAGGTGGTCATCGGCACCGGACCGGAGATCGTGCTCGGCATCGTCATCTGCCTCGCCATCGGCCTCGCCGGCGGGCTGATGAACGGCGTGATCATCGTCTATGGCCGGCTGCAGCCGATCGTCGTCACCCTGGCCACCGGCGCGATCTTCACCGGCCTCGCCCTGCTCGTCCGGCCGACGCCGGGCGGCGAGGTCGATGGCGATCTTTCCTGGGTCGCGACAAACGCCCTTTCGGAGCTCCCCGCCACCTACGGCTGGTGGGACAGCGATCCGGGCTGGTTCAATCTGGTCTCCGGCATTCCGATGCCGATCGTTATCCTGCTCCTGGTCATCCTTCTGGTGTGGATCCCCTACCGCAATTCCGAGCTCGGTCGCGGCGGCTACGCGATCGGCTCCAACGAGGCGGCGGCCTATATGTCGGGCGTCCGCATCAACCGCTCGAAGCTCGCCGCCTATACCCTCAGCGGCATGTTCGCCGGCCTTGCCGGTCTCTATTTCGCCATCCAGACCGGCAGCGGCAATGCCGACCCGATCCAGGCCGGCACCTATACGCTCAACTCGATCGCCGCGGTGGTGATCGGCGGAACCTCGCTCTTCGGCGGCTCCGGCGGCGCCATCGGCACGATCTTCGGCGTCATGGTGCTGCGGTCGATCACCTTCTGCTTCCGCGTCGTCGACACGGATTCGGCGGTCGGCTTCCTCGCCAACCCGCTCCTCCAGCCGATGTTCGAGGGGCTGATCCTGGTCATAGCGGTCACGCTCGGCGCCGCCCGCGCCTTCAGCGTCAAGAACCGCCTCAACATGTTCCGGTGAGGCCCGTCATGCCCGTGCCGAAAATGTCCAACCTCAGGAATTCGATCGACCGGCCACTGCTCTTCGCCGGTCTTTTCATCATCGCGATCCTGGTCGTCGGCACCGTCTATACCCTGATCTTCGAGGGCAATGCCGCGCTGCTCTCGCCGACCTACCTGATCCT
>JAGRKY010000290.1 GCA_020442095.1 Bauldia sp. | reverse complement strand
GTTCGCGTTGTTCTGGCGGTCGCCTTGGGGCAAGGTCGTTCAGGATAGCTCAGCGGGGATTGGGAAGACACTTCGCAGAGGCTCACTACGGACCGGGGTTACTTAAGGGTCCAGAGCGCTAGAAGAACCAACCTGCCCCTGGAACAAGCTTTGGAGGTCAGGATTATGAAATTGAAGACCCTCTTCCTCGGTACTGCCGCCGCGTTTGCGATCAATGGCGGTGCCCAGGCGGCAGACCTTGCTCTCGCGGTCGAGCCGATCGACTACGTGAAAGTCTGCGACGCCTTCGGAACCGGCTACTACTACATCCCCGGGACGGACACCTGCCTGAAGGTCGGTGGCTACATCCAGTTGGATGTCTGGTTCTACAGCGAAAGCAACTACGTCGGTGACTACTTCAACGTCGCCACGCAGCTGACCGGTGCTACGACCGATCCGTCCAACCCGCTCTCCGACGTCAACGGCGTCGTGGCCGGCCAGCTCTATGCGCTGGACGACTATTCCCAGGCTTGGGAAATGAAGACGGAAGCCGGTGTGAACTTCACCTCGAAGTCCATGGGTGACCTCGGCCCGATCGTCACCAACCTCAACTTCGTCGTGAACTCGAACAACTTCGACGGCAACGACGGCACCGACAAGCAGGTCCGGTTCGACGGCGGCTACGGCGCGATCGGCCCGATGATGTTTGGTTGGACTGCTTCGACCTTCGACGTCGGCGGTGGCTACACCTACGACGGCGCTGTCCGCTCGGACAAGAAGGTTGACCAGTTCCGTCTGTCCTACCTGATGGGCACCTGGGGCATCATGCTCGGCCTCGAAGATCCGCGCGATCGTTCGTCGGGCGCGACCAATGCCACCGGCGACTATCCGGACATCGTGCTCGCTCTGACGGGCGGCCTCGGTGGCTGGGACGTCAAGCTGGCTGGCCAGGTCTCCGATCAGGCTGACGGCACTGCCTGGGGTATCGCTGGTGCGGTCGAGGGTAACGTTGGCGGCGCCTTCAAGATCAAGGCCGCCGGTGCTTACTCCGACGGTGCGAAGAGCCTGACCGGCGGTTCCAACTGCAGCCAGACCTACTCTGGCGGCAAGTGGCACAGCTGCTCCGACGGCGAATGGTGGAGCGCCTTCATTTCGGGTAGCTTCGCGCTCAGCGGCAACATGGATATCGCCGCGACCGCGAGCTGGCAGGATGCTGCCGACTCCCGGAAGAACATGGGCCAGTTCACCGGCGCCCTGGGTGTCTACTACCACCCGACCAGCAACTCGGAGATCGGTGCGGAACTTCTGTACACCGATCCGGAAGCGGGTGATGACATCCTCGGTGGTCACCTTCGCTGGAAGACCTCCTTCTAAGGTCACGGCCTGAACTGAATATGTGCCCGGGGAAGCAATTCCCCGGGCACTTTTCTTTTGGGGAGGGCGGTCGCGCCGCGGTGAGCGGTCCAGCCCGCCGTCGTCGTCGATGCGCCGTCGCTGCTTGCGAGCCGCGGTTTTCTTGGCGAAGATGACTGACGCCCATAGATTCGTCGCAATCCCGCGTTCGATCAGTGCTGTAAGATCGGTTGCCGTTGGCTCGGGCCCGCGGTGACGCTGTTGTTTTGGGGTACGTAGACGGCGTGCGCCAGGAATTGAGGGTAGTCGCGGCATGTCGAACTGGCGAAGATGGGTAAGACCCGGACTCGCGGCGACGATTGTTCTGGCCGTGCTTGCGGTGCTGTTCCGCTCCGGCGCCGTTGAGCAGGAATTGGCCGCGAAGATCAAGGGACTGCTCGTTGCCGACGGCTACGATTGGGCGACTGTCTCGGTTTCAGGCCGTAACGTGACGATCGGCGGCATCGCGCCGACACCGGAGGTCCAGGCAGAAGCCGTGGCGGTTGCCGGGACGGTGCGGGGTGTTTCCTCCCTGACGGATGAGAGCGGCCTTCTGCCGGTCGCCGAGCCCTATGAATGGTCGGCCCGAAGGCTCGAACGGAAGGTGACCCTGCTCGGCAGCGTGCCGTCCGAGGCAACCCGCAATGCGGTGCTTGCGGCGGCGCGGAGGGCGCTTCCCGAAGCGGAGATCCTCGACGAGACGTCGCTTGCCCGGGGGGCATCGAAAAGCTTCAACGCCGCGACGGCCTTCGCGCTGGACCGACTGGCGGATCTGTCTTCGGGCCAGGTGACGATCGTCGACGGGACGCTGTCCGTAGCGGGAACCGCCGTATCGGCGGAGAGCTTCGCCGGGGCGCGGCGTGCCTTCACCGAATCGATGCCGGGCGGGCTGATCCTCGGACCGGTCGATATCCTTCCGGCGCGGATTGATCGCTTCGTCTGGTCGGCGAGCGTCGACGACGTTTCGCTGACGCTGGCGGGCTATGTTCCGAATGAGGTGGCGAAGGAGGCGCTGGTCGAGGCGGCCCAGGCGCTGCAGCCCTCGGTGCCGATCATCGACAACATGAACATCGCCTCCGGCGAGCCGGACGGCTTCACCGATGCGGCGACCTTCGCGATCCAGGCGCTTGGCAAGCTCGAGGAGGGCGGCGTCATGCTCGACGGGCTGACGCTCGATATCGCCGGAACGGCCCGCAGCGTCGAGGACTATGAATCGGTCGTCGACGGGATCGGGGGAACCCTGCCGGCCGGCGTCGAGATCGTGGCCAACGACATCACGCCGGCTCCGGTCGCCAACTACTACTGGAAGGGGGCGCGGGAAGGCGACGCGGTGACGCTCGAAGGCTATGTGCCCTCGCTCGATGACCGGAAGGAGATCAGGACGCTCGCCGGCACCCTGTTTGCCAGCGCGCACGTTACCGACAACGTCAAGATCGCCTCGGGGGAGCCCAAGATCGACTGGATCGGGGCTGCGAAATTCGCGATGGAGCAGCTCGCCCGGTTGAAATCCGGTGTCGCCGAGGTCGAGGGCGTGACCTATTCGATCCAGGGCGAGGCGGCCGATTCGGATGCCTATCTCGCCCTGGCCGAGGCCAACGGCCGGCGCCTCCCGGCAAGCCTGGCACTGACCGATTCGAATGTTTCGCCACCCCGTGTCTCGCCCTACAAGCTGTCCCTGTCCCAGGCGACCGGCGGGCTGGTGCTCGCGGGCTATGCCCCGTCCGAGGAGAAGAGGACGGCGCTTCTCGACGCCGCGCACAGCCAGTTCGGCTCTACCCAGATCAAGGACGACGTGCAGTTCGCCAGCGGCGCGCCCGACGATCTCGTCGCCGCCGCTTCGGGCGCGATGCGCGTCGCCGCCCGTCTCGCCGGCGGCCATTTCGAGATCGTCGACAGCGTCGTCGAGATCGACGGGACGACCTTCCATGACCGCGCCATGCAGCGGATCGCCGAAATCGCGGCCGAGTCGATTCCTGATAGCTTCAAGACCCGGATCAACATCGTCACCCGCCAGACCGGCCAGCCGCTCGATGCGTCGGGCTGCCGCGACCGGCTGAAGCTCGCGCTCGCCAACGGCAATGTCGAGTTCGACAAGGGGGCGACCGAGATTTCCGTCGACAGCTATCCTCTTCTCGACCGGATTGCCGGTATCCTGATGCGGTGCCCGGATTCGGTCGTCGAGGTCGGTGGGCACAGTGATTCCGACGGCTCCGAAGAAGCCAATCTCCAGCTGACCCAGGCGCGGGCGGAAGCGGTCCTCGATTATCTGGTCGATGCCGGCGTGCGATTCGAAAGACTGACGGCGAAGGGCTATGGTGAGGCCGAGCCGATCGCCGACAATACGACCGAGGAGGGAAAGGCCGCCAACCGCCGCATCGCCTTCACCATCGATCCCTCGGGCAACGGCTAGCCGAGCGAAATGCTTTATCTGATCATCGCTTATTGGCCTTTTCTGCTCGCGGCGCTGCTGATCGGCGTCGTGGTCGGCTGGTGGTATCAGGACCCGCGCAGCGTGGACGACATGACGGCGTGGCTTGAGCGGGGGCCCGACGACCATTGATCTGGCACGCCGTCGAGATATGGCTCATGCTGGCCTTCGTATTCGTCGCCGGATGCGCGCTCGGCTCGCTGCTCTATCTCTTCGTCGCCGAGACGCCGCTGGCGCATTCCCAGGAAGTCGTGGCGGATACGATCGGCGACACCATCGACATGATCCGGCACCGTTTCGGCCACGCATCGTCGGCGCCGGTCCGCCGCCGGGTGCGCGCGGTCCATCCGGAAGAGGACTATGTCGACTATCATCCGGCCGAGCCGCAGAGGCGGGCGGCCGAGCCGCAGCGGCGGGAAGCGGCGCGCTATCGCCCGCGGCCGTTGCCGCCGCCGGCCGTCGAGGCCGGGATTCCGGAACCGGCCCATGCCGAGGCGGAGCATTACAACGAGGCCTATGACGAGGGGCTGGTCGAGCAGGCCTATCCCGACGAGGATTGGGGCGAGGCGACGGCCCATGCCGATCACCACGATGCCTATCCGGAACACTGGCACGAGCATGGCGAGGAGGTCTGGGAGGACGAGCACGAGGCCCTGCCGGCTCCTGCCGCTCTGCCACAGGCCGCGCTCCCGCCGCCCGGGCCCGCGCCTGTCGCGCCCGAACCGCCGGTTGTCGAGGAACTGCCGGCGATGCGCCCTGCCGGCCTTGCCGCGCCGCGCAACGGCGTCCCTGACGACCTCCAGCGCATCAGGGGAATCGGCAAGAAGAACGAGGAACTGCTCAACAGCATCGGCATCTTCCATTTCGGCCAGATCGCGGCCTGGACGCCGGCCGAGGTCCGCTGGGTCGGCATCCAGATCAAGTTCCCGGAACGGATCGAGCGCGATGACTGGATCGGCCAGGCAACGATCCTGGCGAGCGGTGGCCGCACCGGCTACATCAAGGCCGAGGACCGCAAGCGCCTTGCCGAGGAGGAAGCCGACAGGCCGCCCGGCATCGATCCGGACTGAGCGTTTTCAGCCTTCCGGCCGGGTGTCGGGATCGTAGTCCGGCCGCTCGACCGGGATCACCGCATCGAGCGGCGGCGCGGCGCCCTCGGTCTGGGTGATGAAGACCGAGATTCGCTGCAGGACCGGCGTGTTGAGGAGCAGCGGCGGGTGGCCTTCACCCTCGATGGTCACCGATTCGAGGCCCGGATGACGCCTGCCCATCTCGGTCAGGGTCGCGGCGCTGAGAAGGTCCGAATTGCCGCCGCGGATGACCAGGATCGGCAGGGCGGAAAGCGTCGCGAACTCGTTCCACAATTCGGGGATCGGCCGGTCGAATTCGATGCCGTCGAAGGTCTTGGCGAGCGCCGGATCGTAGTTGGCGACCGGCTTGCCGTCCTCGTCGCGATAGGTGGTGCGGGCGAAGGCCATCCATTCCGCCTCGCTGAGGGCGGTGAATTGCCCGCCATGCAGCCGCTTGATGATGTGGATCGCGTCGTCCCAGTCGTCGGGCGAGGGGGTGCGGCCGATATAGGTCTTGATTCGCGCCAGCCCGACCGGCTCGAGCACCGGGCCGATGTCGTTGAGGACGATGCCGGCCAGGGCATGGGGCCGGGCGACGCCCATCAGCATCGCAATGATGCCGCCGCGTGACGTCCCGACCACGATCGCCCGGCCGACGCCGAGGGCGGCCATCCCGTCGAGCACGTCGCTCATCTCGGTCAGCGGATTGTAGTTGGCGATGTTCTCGTCCCATTGCGACAGGCCCCGGCCGCGATAGTCGAAGGCGAGGACCCGGCGCGGGCGGTGGCGATGGGTGGAGAGATGGACGGCGAGGTTATGGAAGTCGCGGGCGTTGCGCGACAGTCCCGGCAGGCAGACGACCGGCAGCCAGGGCGAATTGGGGTTGCCGTATTCGGCGACATGCAGCGACAGCCCGTCGGCGCTCGAATAGAACCGGTCGCGCCAGACCTGATCCTTCGCTTCCGGTTCCGCTGCAGCCGATGCCGGCATCAGCCCTGCTTCAGGTCGGTCTGGATGGTCAGGGCAGGGCGGCCGAGCCGTGCGCGGTAGACCTGGAGATTCTCCATCACCCGCTGCACGTAGTTGCGGGTCTCGGTGAAGGGGATCCGCTCCACCCAGTTGACCGCGTCGACGTTCGGATCGCGCGGGTCGCCGTATTTCGCGACCCATTCGTTGACCCGGCTCGGGCCGGCGTTATAGCCGGCGAAGGTCATGATGAAGGAGCCGCCGAAGCTCGCCTTCAGCTTGGCGAGAAAGGCCGCGCCGAGCGCTGCGTTATAGGCGGGGTCGGTGGTCAGCCGCGCCTGCGAATAGGGCAGGCCGACCGTCTTCGCCATCATCTTCGCGGTCGCCGGCATCAGTTGCAGCAGACCGCGCGCGCCGGCGCCGCTGACCGCGGCGGGGTTGAAGGCGCTCTCCTGCCGGGCGATCGCATAGACCAGCGGCTTCTCGACATCGCCGGTATGGGCGGAGGCCGGGATCGCCGAGAGCGGGAAGGCGGTCGCGTCGACCTGCAACCCGCGATAGGACGCGATCTTGCCGATCTGCAGCGCGAACTGGTGGCCGCCATGCTCCTCGGCCATCTGGGCGAGCAGCTCGATCTCGACCGGGTCGTCGAGCTCCTCGGCGAGCTTGCGGTAGAAGATGTCGTTGCGGTCGCCGCGATTGGCCGCGTCGAGCCGCTTGATGACCTGCACCAGCTCACGCGATTCGAAACGCTGCTTGGTCGCCGCACTGACCTTCGGCTGCGGCGCGATCGGCAGCGTCTTGACGCCGAGGCTGGCGAGCGCGAGCTGGCCGTAATAGGTGGTCGGATGCGCGCCGGCCCGCTTGTAATAGGTGACCGCTTCCGAGCGGCGGCCCTGCTTCTCCGAGGCGCGGCCGAGCCAGTAATCGGCGCGCGAAACGCTGAGCGGCCGCGACGAGACCTCGAGTATCCGGGCGAAGTGCTTCTTCGACGTCGCCGGGTCGTTGAGGAATTCCAGCGCGAACCAGCCGGCCTGGAATTCCGCCTCGGCGATCGACGAGCCGGATTCGGCAGAATGGCCGGCCGCGACGCGATAGGCCATCTTCGGGTCGCCCTGGTCGAGGAGGGCGCGCGAGACGATTCGCCGCTCGATCCACCACGCGTCGCCGTCGATCTTGGCGGGATCGCTCGGCGCGGTGAGGAGCAGCTTGGCGGCCGCCTCCATCTTGTCGGCGCGCCGCAGCGACTGGACCTCGGCGAAGGTGTAGAGCGGGTCCCTGCGCAGGTTCGCCGGAACCGCGGCGAGCGCCTTGTCGATGTTCTTGTTGGTCTCGGACGCGGCGACCGCTGCGGCAAGCGCCTGCTGGCCTTTGTCGAGATATTTGGCGTTGCGCAGGCCCGCCGCAATCTGCTCCTCGTAGAGCAGCCGGTCCATGCGCGACTTGTAGTCGGCGCTGCTGATCAGGCTGCCGATCTCCTTGCGGAGCAGGGCCTCCGAGTCGGCACCGAAGCGCTGCTCGCGCCAATAGGCGCCGACCACCTTCGCCGCCTCGGCCTTGCGTCCAAGCGCCACGTAGGACTCGGCGAGCAGGATAAGGCCCTTGTCGGTTTCCGGGGTGCGGCCGTTGAAGGCGGCGACGACGGTCTTCGCCGGCGGCGCCTCGCGGACCAGCGCCTGTTCGAAGCGGATCTGCAGGAGCACCTGGCCCGGCCAGTTGCCAAGCTTCCGCCAGACTTCGGCGATGTGCTGGGCGGGAACATCGTCGCGGCCGCTGATCGCCACCAGCCAGTCGACCACCTTGGTGTCGATCGGGTTCGGCATGGCATAGGCCGCGGCGGTGGCCGCCGCCGGGTCGCCGTCGTCGAGGAACTTCAGCGCGTAGCGGAGGCCGATGGTGTTGATGTCGGCCTTGGAGATCGTCGTCGCCGGCTTGGCGGGCACGACCGGGGTGAAGGCCAGCGCCTCGTCGTCGCCATCGGCGACCGGACCGCGGTGGTCCTCGCCGGCGGTCGCCAGGAATTCCGCGATCGGGTCGGCGGTCGACGGCTGGAGGTCGGAATAGCTGCGCTGTGGATTGAGGCGCGGCGTGGGGACGTCGGCGACCTGGATCTCGCCTGCGGCCACGCCCGAAGCGCCCGGCGCGAGGAGCGCGGGCACGGCGAGGACCGCGAAGGCGGGAATCAGGATTGCCTTGCCGCGCATCGCGACACTTCTCCGCTTGGTCGTCTTGACGTCGTCGAACGTCATGCTTGATCTCCCGAAGCCCGCCACCGGCGCTTCGCCCGGTCAGCCCGACTTCGTCGAATAGACTCAGACACTCGACAAGGAGCCTATTGTGCCATAGTGAACGATTGCTTGACGAGCCCCGTCACGGGCCGTCCTTGCCCCTCCGGTCGCCCCGGAATAAGGTCGCGGGCCGAAAAATAGCAGAAAATCCGGCGAGGTTATGGCCGAAATGTTCAAGGGATCGATTACCGCACTCGTCACGCCGGTCAGGGACGGCAGCTTCGACGAGGAGGCTTTCCGCAGTTTCGTCAACTGGCAGATCGACGAGGGTATCCACGGCCTCGTGCCGGTCGGCACCACCGGCGAGAGCCCGACGCTGACCCACGCCGAGCACAAGCGGGTGGTGGAGGTCTGCGTCGAGGAGGCGGCCGGCCGCGTGCCGGTGATCGCCGGCGCCGGCTCCAACAACACGGCGGAAGCGATCGAGCTCGCCGAGCATGCCGAAAAGGCCGGCGCGGACGCCGTCCTGGTCGTCACGCCCTATTACAACAAGCCGAGCCAGGAAGGCCTCTACCAGCACTACAAGGCGATCAACGACGCGATCGGCATTCCGATCATCATCTACAACATCCCGCCGCG
>JAGRKY010000289.1 GCA_020442095.1 Bauldia sp. | reverse complement strand
GCTCTCCCGCTGAGCTAATCGCCCGCCGCTGACCGGCGATATGCAGGCCGGTGGCGCTTCCTGTCAAGGCGCTACGGGCCCGGCGACGTCCGTATCCCACGCCAGGCCGGGGGCAGAATGCCTCTAGGACGGCCGATCGAGCAACGACACCGCGACGTCGTAGAGCGAATCGTACCGGTCGATGACCGCGTCCGCTCCGAGTTCCCTTGCCGGCAGGGGGCTATAGCCGAAACTGACCGCGACGACAGGGATCTCGGCCGCGCGTGCGGTTTTGACGTCGACGTCGGAGTCGCCGACCATGACCGCGCGCCGCGGATCGCCGCCAGCTACCCTTATCGTCTCGGTCAGGTGCCCCGGATGCGGCTTGCGGACGCCGAAGGTATCCTGGCCGGCAATCGCCGCGAAGCGTTCGGCGAGGTCGAGCTGTTCAAGCAGGGATCGCGACAGGCCCTCGAGCTTGTTCGTGCAGACGGCGAGCCGCCACCCGGACGCCGCGAAGCGATCGAGGGATTCCGGCACGCCCGGAAACGGCCGGCTGCCCCCGACGAGATGGCGGGAATAGTGATCGATGAACCGCTGCGTCAGTGCGTCGAGCCTGGCTTCGTCCGCCGCCTCGGCGAACGCCCTGGCGAGCATGGCCCGCGCTCCATGACTCACCATCGCAGCGGCGTGCTGCAACGCGACCGGCTGGAGCCCTTCCTCGGCGAGGATCGCGTTGAGGGTCGCGACAAGGTCGCTCGCGGTATCGACAAGGGTCCCGTCGAGGTCGAAGACAAGGGTTGGCCGCCGATCGTTCACGGCAGGCGGATCCCGGAAAGTTCGATACTGGCTTTGGCGGCGCGTCCTGGCATCGTCTGGCAGCGATTCCTTCCATCGGGCGGGGACGCTATATAGAGCGGCCGAGAGTCGGTGCCGCGATGGTTCCGGCGTGGCACGAAGACGCCGTAGATGCTAACAAGCCGCCGGGAAAATCAAGGCAGGCCGATGAATTCAGTGGTTTCACTTCCTTCCGCGCGCGCCGCGTGGCCCGAGACCGTCGCGGCCGCCCGTAGGCCGGAGGGTAACGGGTGGCGCGTCCTATGAGCGGCAAGGCCGTCGGCAACGACGCCGAACGCGTCCGCGCCGCCGGGGCGGCGCTCGACGAGGTGCGCTCCGGCATGAAGCTTGGCCTCGGCAGCGGCCGGACCGCCCACCACTTCGTTCGCCTTCTCGGCGCCCGGGTGCGCGACGGCCTGTCGATCGTCGGCGTTCCGACATCGGAGACCACCGCGCAACTGGCGAAGGCCGAGGGCATTCCGCTTGCCACGCTCGACGATCATCCCGCTTTGGACCTGACGGTCGACGGCGCCGACGAGATCGACCGCGCCTTCCGCCTGATCAAGGGCGGCGGCGGAGCGCTGCTCCGGGAGAAGATCGTCGCGTCGGCCTCCGCGCGGATGGTCGTCATCGTCGATGCCGGCAAGCTGGTGGACACGCTCGGTGCTTTTCCTCTGCCGATCGAGGTCACGCCCTTCGGGCTTGGCGCGACGCGGCTGGCGATCGAGACGGCCGCGGGCCGGCTTGGATTGACGGGCGAGCTGGTGTTGCGCATCCGGGACGATCAGCCGTTCCTGACCGACGGCGGCCATCATATTCTCGACGCATCCTTCGGCCGTATTCCGGATCCGGAAGCGCTTTCGACTGCCTTGTCGGCCATCCCCGGAGTCATGGAGCACGGCCTGTTCCTGAACATGGCGTCGGTCGCCATTGTCGGCCGCGAGGATGACGTCGAGAGGCTGACCAGATGATTGCATTCTTACAAACAGGAGCCCAAGCAATGTTCTCGACCAGAAATGTCTCGCGCGCCGCGATCCTTGCGCTGGCGGTGAGTCTTGCCGCTCCGGTCGGCGCCCAGGAAATTACCCAGAGCCACCTCGATGCCGCCCTCGACGCGTTGCGCGCCTCGCCGGCCTCCCGCAGCTATGACAACCTGCTCCCGGCCGTTGCCGAGCAGGTGAAGAGCCAGCTCATCCTCATGCGGCCCGACCTCCACACCCAGATCAGCGAGACCGTCGATGAGGTCGTCCTCACTCTCGTTCCGCGGCGCAACGATCTCGACAACGACCTTGCCCGCGTCTGGGCGAAGGGCTTCACCGAGGACGAACTGGTGACCATCGCCACGTTCTACGCGAGCCCCGCCGGCCAGAAATTCAATCAGATCGGCCCGAAAGTGATTTCGGATGCCTTCAAGGTCGCTGAAGGCTGGGCCAACCGGGTTCGCGAGGAACTGGTCGAGAAGACCCAGGAGGCGTTGAAGAACCAGGGCGTGGAGTTCTGAGCGGCGGTCCTTTCCGTCGATCCTTTCAGTCGTTCGAAGAGGCGCTTCCGGTGGCCTACGACTATGACCTGTTCGTCATCGGCGGCGGATCCGGTGGTGTGCGCGCCGCGCGTATCGCCGCGCAACATGGCGCGCGTGTTGCGATTGCCGAGGACGACAAGGTCGGCGGGACTTGCGTCATTCGCGGCTGCGTACCGAAGAAGCTCTTCGTCCATGCAGCCCATTTCGCCGACGAGCTCGAGGATTCGATCGGCTTCGGCTGGACGACCAAGGGCGTCGCCTTCGACTGGCCGACCCTTCGCGACAACGTCACCGCCGATACCGACTGGCTGAGCGGTATCTATATCCGCAACCTCGAGCGCGCGGGGGCCGAGCTGATCCGGTCACGGGCAGTGCTCGAGGACGACCACACGCTTCGCCTGACCGCGGAGGATCGAACGGTCACCGCCCGCTACATCCTGGTCGCCACCGGCGGACGGCCGGCGATCGATGCCACCATTCACGGCTTCGAGCACGGCATCGTTTCCGACGATGTCTTCCATCTCGAACGGCTGCCGAAGCGGATGGTGATCGTCGGCGGCGGTTATATCGCGCTGGAATTCGCGGCGATCTTCAACGCCTTCGCGGTCGAAACCACCGTTGTCCATCGCGGACCCGACATCCTGCGCGGGTTCGACGCCGACGTGCGCAAGGCGGTTCATGCCGCGCTCCAGCACCGTGGCATCGAGGTTACGTGCGACACGACGGTCGCACGGATCGATCGCAACGAAAATGGCCTTGCCATCGCGATGAGCGGCGGCGAGGTGCTGGACGCGGATCAGATCCTCTTCGCCATCGGCAGGACACCCAATATCGATGGCCTTGGGCTTGAAAAGGCCGGCGTCGCCGTCGGTGCCGACGGCGGGATCGCCGTTGATGTCTATTCACGCACCAGCGTCGAGACCATCTATGCCATCGGCGACGTCACCAACCGCCTGCAATTGACCCCGATTGCGATCAGGGAAGGGGAAGCCGTTGCCGATGCGCTCTTCGCGGGGCGGCGGACGCCCGTCGACCACACGAATGTTCCAACCGCCGTCTTCACCCAACCCGAGGTTGGCACGGTCGGCCTGACGGAGGAGGCCGCAAAGGCGGCGCATGACGCCGTCGATATCTACCGCGCAAGCTTCAAGCCCCTCCATCACCGCGTCGCGGGGCGTGAGGAGCGCATGATGCTGAAGCTCGTCGTCGATGGCGCCACCGACCGCGTGCTTGGCTTCCACGGGGTCGGTGACGGCACCGCGGAAATGGCGCAGCTCGTCGCGGTGGCGCTGAAGATGGGCGCGACCAAGGCGGATTTCGACGAGACGGTGGCGCTTCATCCGACCCAGAGCGAGGAGCTGGTCACCATGCGGACGCCGGTCGAACGCTATCGGGCGCCGATGGCGCTACCCGAACCTGCGCCTGCCGAGTGACCTGCATCGCTTGATTCCGCGGGCAAATCGGGCAGGGCCCGCGCATCGCCCGCAGCCGGCAGATGCCGGTTTGCGATTGCCGGCAATCTGGTGGCAAAGGGTGCCGGCCGCGTGTATAAACCGCGCCGCAAGACACTATTCGACGTGTATGGGAAAGGCGATCTGCGGGATGTCGCCGCAATCGGAGTCAAGTCGATGAACAAGCCTTGGAGTCCGGATGGCTGGCGCGGGATGCCGATCGAGCAGGTGCCGGTCTACACCGACATGGCGGCGCTCGCCTCCGTCGAAGAGCGGATCGCGACCTATCCGCCGCTGGTCTTTGCCGGCGAAGCGCGAAAGCTGAAGGGCGGACTTGCGCGGGTTGCCGCGGGCGATGCGTTTCTTCTCCAGGGAGGCGACTGCGCCGAGAGCTTCGCCGAGCATCACGCGGATAACATTCGCGACTTCTTCCGCGTCTTCCTCCAGATGGC
>JAGRKY010000288.1 GCA_020442095.1 Bauldia sp. | reverse complement strand
CCTGGCTCGCCTATCTGAAGTCGCGCCTGCTCCTGCCCGAAGAGGAGAGCGAAGAGCCGACCGGCGAGGAACTCGCCGCCGAACTCGCCTTCCGCCTGCAGCGGCTCGAGGCGATGCGGGATGCCGCCGCCCGGCTCGCCAACCGCGACCGGCTCGGCCGTGACGTTTTCGCCCGGGGTGCTCCCGAACCGGTCGAGATCATCAAGAAGAGCGAATATTCCGCGACCCTCTACGACCTGTTGTCCGCCTATGCGGCGCGGCGCCAGGAGCAGTCGATCTCGATCGTCCATGTCCGCAAGCGCGCGGTGTGGTCGCTCAAGGAAGCCCGCGAACTGCTTGCGGGCGTCATCGGTAACCTGGCCGACTGGGCGCCGCTCAACGTCTTCCTCTCGCCATACCTGACGGCGGAATTCAGCGCGACGGTCAGGGCGAGCACCTTCAGCGCCAGCCTCGAAATGGTCCGCGAGGGGCAGATCGACGTCAGGCAGACCGAGGCTTTCGCTCCAATCTATATCCGCGACCACAAGCCGGTCGCCGTGGTTTCATCGGAGGCCGATCATGGCTAGTTCCAATACCGCCGTCGCCATCGCGGTCGACAACGACGCGACCGCCGAGGCCCAGTCCCCGGAAGAGCGGCTTCAGGCGCTCCGCATGGTCGAGGCGCTGCTTTTCGCCGCAGCCGAGCCGCTGTCGGCCGACGACCTTGCCAACCGGCTGCCCAAGGGCGCCGACGTCACCGGTATCCTGCGCGAGCTGCAGGAGGTCTATGCCGACCGCGGCGTCAATCTGGTGCAGGTGGCCGGCAAGTGGAGCCTGAGGACGGCGGCGGACCTCTCGTTCCTCCTGTCGCAGAACGCGGTCGAGCAGAAGCGCCTGTCGCGTGCCGCGATGGAAACGCTGGCGATCATCTCCTATCACCAGCCGGTCACCCGTGCGGAAATCGAGGAAATCCGCGGGGTCGCGACCTCCAAGGGGACGCTCGACCTGCTCCTTGAAACCGGTTGGGTGCGGATGCGCGGCCGGCGGCGGACACCCGGGCGTCCGGTCACCTATGGAACCACCGAAGCCTTCCTCTCGCATTTCGGCCTCGACACGATCGGCGACCTGCCCGGGGTCGACGAATTGAAGGGCGCCGGCCTGCTCGACAGCCGGGTTCCGACGGATTTCAGCATTCCGGAGCCCCATGCCGGCGATGAGCTGACCGAGGACGAAGACCCGCTGGAAGACGATGAAATCCGCGAGGAAATGATGGAGGAAGAGGGGATTCCCCCCGAATCCGACTGAGGGCATCGTTTGCCTTGACGGGTATTTGCCCCTACATCAAAGGTCATGATTGCGGTGCGCCGATCCGTCTGCGATAGTCGGCGAAAGGTAAGGGATTGGAGTAAAGCTGATGGGTTCTCTCAGCATCTGGCATTGGCTGATCGTCATTCTCGTCGTCGTTCTTCTGTTCGGCCGCGGGAAGATTTCGGACCTCATGGGCGATGTCGCCAAAGGGGTGAAGAGCTTCAAGAAGGGGCTCGCCGACGACGACGAGCCGCATAAGATCGAGGAACAGCCCGGCGTTACCGTCGACGTCGAGTCGACGCGGGAAAAGACCAAGGCAACTTGACGGCTGGCGTCGGGCCTGCCGGCAGCCAGTGCTGGCCCGGCTGGCATATGCTAGCAGCCGGGTAACCGTTGCATGTTCGATCTTGGGTGGACAGAGATACTTCTCGTCGTGGTGGTGGCGATCGTCGTCATCGGCCCGAAGGAGTTGCCGCGCACGCTGCGCGCCGTCGGTCACTGGACCGGCAAGGCCCGCCGGATGGCAGGCGACTTCCAGCGACAGTTCAACGAGGCGCTGCGCGAAGCCGAACTGGACGACGTGAAGAAGTCGGTCGCCGAGATCGGCAAGATCGATCCGCTGGGCGATATCCGCAAGGAGATGTCCAAGACGGAAGCCGGCATCAAGACCAACCTCGAGAAGGCCACCAAGGTCGACACACCGAAGCCCGAGCCGGCCAAGGCAGAGGCAGAGGCGGCGCAGGGCGCGACCAACGGGGCGGCAGCCCCGGCCGAGACCGCCGTGGCGTCGGCTGCCACGGTCGAGGAGCCTGACGCTGCCCCGGCGGTGCCTGAGTCCAAGGCCGCGTCCGCCGCGCCGGAGCTCGATCTCGACAAGCCGGATACGGTGGTCGTACCGGATGCCGCTCCGCAGCCCGCAGCCGGGGACGCCAAGCCTTGAGCGAAGCGCAGCCCGAGAAGCAGGAGATCGAGGACGAGGTCGAGGCCAGTCGCGCGCCCCTCATCGAACATCTGATCGAGCTGCGCAGCCGGCTGATCAAGACGGTCATCGCGATCCTCGTCGCATTCGTGGTCTGCTTCGCCTTCGCGGGCCAGATCTACAACATCCTCGTCATTCCGTATGAATGGGCCGCCGGGCCGACGCGCGAGATCAAGCTGATCTACACGGCGCCGCAGGAATTCTTCATCACCCAGTTGAAGGTGGCGCTGTTCGGGGCGGTGTTCATCGCCTTCCCGGTGATCGCCAACCAGATCTACAAATTCGTCGCGCCGGGGCTCTACAAGCAGGAGCGCCAGGCCTTCGTGCCGTATCTGATCGCGACGCCGGTGCTCTTCGTCATTGGTGCGGGGCTGGTCTTTTTCGTCATCATGCCGCTGGCCCTGACCTTCTTCCTGTCGCTCGAGCAGCAGGGTGGGCCGGGCCAGGCATCGATCGAGCTCCTGCCCAAGGTGAACGAGTATCTCAGCCTGATCATGACGCTGATCCTGGCGTTCGGGCTGGTGTTTCAGTTGCCGGTCATCCTGACGCTGCTGGCGCGCGTCGGTGTGATCTCAAGCGATGGCCTCAAGCGCTATCGCCGCTACGCGGTTGTGCTTGCCTTTATTGCTGCCGCCGTCCTGACCCCGCCGGACATCATCTCGCAGCTCGGCTTGGCGATCCCGACGCTGCTTCTCTACGAGGGCTCGATCATCGCGGTCCGCATGGTCGAGAAACGCCGGCTCGCCGCCGAAGCGGCAAGAGAGGCGCAGGAAGCGGCGGAGTAAAAGCGGCCGCGGGGCGACCTGCCGCCTTTCCCCGGGCGCGTTTCGCCGCTATGAGGGGCGCCGACTCCCGCATCAGGCCAACGTGACATGCTCGACATCAAGTGGATTCGCGAGAATCCGGAAGCGCTCGACAAGGCGCTGAAGGACCGGAACGCCGAACCGGCGGCGGAGCGGCTGATCGCGCTCGACGAGGCGCGCCGCGCCCATATCGTCAGGCTCGAGGAGGCGCAGGCCCGCCGCAACGCCGCGTCGAAGGAGATCGGCGCCGCCAAGGCCTCCGGGGAGGAGATGATCGCCCAGCAGCTCATGGCCGAGGTCAGCGAGCTGAAGGCGTTTCTCCAGGACGCCGAGGCCCGCGGACGGGACCTCGACAAGGAACTCGAAGAGGCGCTCGCCACGATCCCCAACCTGCCGCTCGATGATGTTCCGGTCGGGCCGGACGAGGCCGCCAATGTCGAGCACGCCCGCTGGGGAACCAGGCGCGAGATCGCGAATCCGAAGGAGCATTACGAACTCGGCGAAGCGCTCGGCCAGATGGATTTCGAGACGGCCGCCAAGCTGTCCGGCTCCCGCTTCGTCGTACTGAAGAAGGGGCTCGCCCGCATGGAACGGGCGCTCGGCCAGTTCATGCTCGACCTCCATACGACCGAGCACGGCTATGACGAGGTCCAGCCGCCGCTCCTTGTCCGTGACGAGGTGATGTTCGGGACGGGGCAACTGCCGAAATTTGTCGACGACCAGTTCCTCGCGACCCGCACCATCACGCGCGCCGAATTGCTGCGGGAGGCGCTGCGCTACGCCGCCGAGGAGGACAAGGCGGAGTATCACGGCGGCAGGATCAGCCTTGACGACCTGGTGGGGCGCACGCTCGAACGGGCGCCGCTCAAGGAAGACTTCTGGCTGGTTCCGACCGCCGAGGTGCCGCTGACCAACCTCGTTCGGGATTCGATCCTGTCCGAGGAAGAGCTGCCGCTCCGCTTCACCGCCCTGACGCCGTGCTTCCGCGCCGAGGCCGGGGCGGCCGGCAAGGACACCCGCGGCATGCTCCGCCAGCACCAGTTCGACAAGGTCGAGTTGGTCTCGATCACCACGCCGGAAGAGTCCCGCAACGAGCATGAGCGGCTGATCACCTGCGCCGAGGAAGTGCTGAAGCGGCTCGACATCCATTTCCGCACTATGACGCTTTCGACCGGCGACATGGGCTTCGGCGCCCAGAAGACCTATGACATCGAGGCCTGGCTGCCGGGGCAGGGGCAATATCGCGAGATTTCCTCCTGCTCGGTCTGCGGCGATTTCCAGGCCCGGCGGATGAAGGCGCGCTACCGCCCGAAGGAGGGAAAGGGGACCCGGCTGGTCCATACCCTCAACGGCTCGGGGGTGGCGGTCGGCCGCGCGCTGATCGCGGTCATGGAGAACTACCAGAACCCGGACGGCTCGATCACCGTGCCCGACGTGTTGCGGCCTTACATGGGCGGGATCGAGAGGATCGAAGCGTAATGCGGATTTTGCTGACCAACGACGACGGCATCCACGCCCCTGGCCTGGCGACCCTCGAGAAGATCGCCGCGGCGTTGTCCGACGACGTCTGGGTGGTGGCGCCCGAGACCGACCAGAGCGGCCTGTCGCATTCGCTTTCGCTGAACGACCCGCTGCGCCTGCGCCACGTCGCCGACAAGAAATTCGCCCTGCGCGGCACGCCGACCGACTGCGTCATCATGGCGATGCGCCGGCTGCTCGCCGAACACCGGCCCGACCTCATCCTGTCCGGCGTCAATTCCGGCCAGAACGCGGCCGACGACGTGACCTATTCCGGCACGGTCGCCGGGGCGATGGAGGGTACGCTGCTCGGCGTGCCGTCGATCGCGCTGAGCCAGGCCTCGGTCTTCGAGCATGGCGAACGCGAGATGCACTGGGAAACGGCCGAGAAGCACGCGCCGGACATCATCCGCAAGCTCCTCGATTTCGGCTTCCCGCCGGCGGTGCTCTACAACCTCAACTTCCCGAACCGGACCGCCGATGCGGTCGAGGGGGTGATGGTCACCACCCAGGGCCGCATGACCCATGGCCTTCACATCGACGAGCGGACCGACGGGCGCGGCAACCAGTATTTCTGGCTGGCCTACCGCCGTTCGCGCCCGGAGATCGCGCCGGGCACCGATCTCGACGCGCTGATGAAGGGCGCGGTTTCGGTGACGCCGCTGCGGCTGGACCTCACCGCCTACGACCTCGGCGACCCGCTCGCCAAGCACATGAGCCGGGACGCCTGACGCCATGCCGGACCCCGGGGAAGAGGATCGCCGTGTCAGGATCGCCGATCTTCTCCTGCGTCTGCGGCGGGTCGGGATAACCGACCAGCGGGTGCTCTCGGCGATCGAGTCGGTGCCGCGCGATCTCTTCGTCGAAGCCGATTGCCACGACGAGGCCTATGCCGAGCGGGCATTGCCGATCGACTGCGGACAGACGATCTCGGCGCCTGTCATCGTCGGCATGATGACGATGGCGCTCGATCCCCGGCCTGACGACAGGATCCTCGAGGTCGGGACGGGAAGCGGCTACCAGGCGGCGGTGCTGTCCCGCCTTTGCGAACGGGTCTACACGATCGATCGCTTCCGGACGCTGGTCACGACCGCGCAATCGCGCTTCCGGACGCTCAAGCTGACGAATATCGAGGCGATGGTCGGCGACGGAATGAAGGGCTGGCCGGAACATGCCCCCTTCGACAAGATCATCGTCACCGCCGCCGGCGAGGAGGTTCCCGAAGAGCTCTTCGAGCAACTCGGCGAGGGCGGAATCCTCGTCGCGCCGGTCGGGCCGCAGGACGCCGTCCAGATCCTGAAGCGCTACACCCGTACCGCAAGCGGTATCGAGGAAACCCGGCTCGCCGACGTCCGGTTCGTGCCGCTGATCCCGGGCGTCGCCGAACGGCTCTGAGCGCCGGTCAGCCTCCCTTGGCCTGTGCCTCCAGCGCGATCCGCCGCTGGAACTGTCCCGCCTTCAGCTCCATCGCCCCCTGGAAGAACAGGAGCTTGCCGTCCCTGTCGTCATAGGAGGCGCTGAACCGCTGCCACATCTGGGCATCGGTCGGCGCGTCCTTGCCCTTGGTGAAGGGCGCGAGGATCGCCTTGAGCTCGTCGGCGCCGGGAACGCCGAGCCACTGGACCGTGACGTTGTGCGGAAGGTCGGGCCGCTTGACGAGGTCGAACGACCAGCGGCCGGCGGCGTAGGAGGCGAAGGACGGCAGCTCGATCCCTTCGGCGGTGACCGAGGTCACCTGGGGCGGATCGAAGCTCACGACCCTTCCCGGGCCGCTCATCGCGAGCGGCCGGGCAAAGAGCTGGACGGCGACGACCGGGTTGACCTCGGGCAGGAAGGCGTCGACCGCCTTTTGCAGGTCGGCATTGTCGCCGGCGAGTGCCTTTGCCTGGTCGGTGAGCTTGCCCTGGAGGTCGTCCCAGTTGAGGACGCGCTCCAGCGCGCCGTTCGGCGCGACCTGGATTTCGGCGGTCAGGTCGTCGACGGCCTGGAGGAGGAGGCTGTCGAGGTCCGGGGGCGCGAGCGTCCGCTTGCGGTCGAGGGAGACGTTGGTTCCGAAGTTCCTTACCGCGAGCGTGCTGCCCTTGTCCGAAACGGCGGTGACCTTCGTCTCCATTTCATAGTCGACGCTGAGCACCGGCTCCGGCGATTGGCCGACCGCGGTCGCCCTGAGATAGCGCACGACCAGCGACGAGCTATCGCCGACGGCGACGTTGAAAGGCACCGACATCGGTTCCGCGAAGGCAGGGCCCGCCGCGCCGGCGATGACGGGCAGGATGACGAGGCCGGCGGCAGCCACCGCTCGCAGGCACGCGGGGAGATTCATATTGGTTACGCCTTTCGACATTCGGGACGAGGAATCCACCTAAGGCAGGTATTGGGCCCAATCTAGGGCCGATTGGCGGATTCCGGCGACGAATCGCTGGGGACAATCGCGTAGTCGCCGGAGTCTTAAATCTTTTGTCAACGTTACCAGTGTTAAGTCGCAGCAGTTGTGTTGAGTAGAGTGCGAGTTGAGCGATGTGTAACCGAGTTTCCGCGTTCCGGGTCCGCTTTCTGGGGCAAGCGGCCTTCGTGGCGGTCCTCGCCGGTCTCGGGGCTGCCTGCAGCTCCGATGCAACGCGCGAGCCCTTCTTCACCGGTTCCACGGCCAACCAGCGGGCGATCATCGGCGGTACAGGCGGTACCGCGGTGACCCAGGCGGCGCTGCCGCCCGCGCAGGCCAATGGCGGGCCGATCAACCTCGCGTCGTCACAGGGGAGCGGCTGGTCGGCAGTCGGCGGCCAGGTGGTGACCGTCGCGGCGGGTGAATCGCTCGATACGCTGGCGATCAGATACGGCGTCCCATCCAGCGAAATCGCCCGTGCCAACGGGATTTCGAGCCCGGCGCAGATCGTTCCCGGCCGCGCGATCGTCATCCCGCAGCCGGCCCAGGCACAGGTCGCCTATGCCGCGGCACCGCAGGCCGCTGCCGCGCCGATGCCCGCCGCACAGGCCAAGGGCGGCGGCGTGGTCCACGTCGTCGAGCCGGGCCAGACGCTCTATTCGATTGCCCAGTCGCAGGGCGTCAGGGTCGAGGACATCGTCGCCCTCAACGGCCTGTCTTCCCAGAATATCCGCGTCGGCCAGCGGCTGCAGATTCCGGGCGCCGGCGGCGCTGTCCCGGCAGCGCAGACCGCGTCGCTGACCACGGCCGGCGATCCGCCGAAGCCGCTCGGCACGCTCAAGGTGAACCCCGACGGGACAGTTCAACCGACGGCCGAGGCGGCGCCAACTGTCCGGGTCGTCTCGACCGACAAGAATGCCGGCGTTCCTGACCTGCCGGCCGTGCCGGCCAAGGCGACGGTGCCGACCGACAAGACCGCGGCGCTGGATCCGGCCGATCCGCCTTCAGCGAACGGAACCTCCTTCCGCTGGCCGGTTCGCGGTCGCATCATCTCGGGCTATGGCTCCCAGGCGAATGGCGAGCGCAACGACGGCATCAATCTCGCCGTGCCCGAGGGGACGTCGATCAAGGCCGCCGAGGCGGGGACCGTCATCTATGCCGGCAATGAGCTCGCCGGCTACGGTAACCTGATCCTTGTCCGCCATGCCGACGGCTGGGTCTCGGCCTATGCCCATAACAGCGAGATCGACGTCAAGCGCGGCGACAGCGTCCAGCGCGGCCAGACCATCGCCAAGGCCGGCATGACCGGCTCGGTATCCTCGCCGCAGGTGCATTTCGAGCTGCGCAAGGGCGCCAAGCCCGTCAACCCGATGGACTATCTCGGGACCTGACGGGCGGGCGCGAGCCGCGTCAGCCGAGCCGGACGCCGAGCCGTCCGGCGAGATCCTGAATGAACTGCCAGGCGACCCGGCCGGAGCGTGCTCCCCGGGTCGTCGCCCATTCCAGGGCTTCGTGGCGCAGGCGGTCGTCGTCGATCGTCATGCCGTAGTGGGCGACATAGCCCCGCACCATGTCGAGATATTCGTCCTGGCTGCACTTGTGGAAGCCGAGCCACAGGCCGAAGCGATCCGACAGGGAGACCTTTTCCTCGACAGCTTCCGACGGGTTGATCGCGGTCGACCGCTCGTTCTCCATCATGTCGCGGGGGAGGAGATGGCGCCGGTTCGAGGTCGCGTAGAAGACGATATTGTCCGGTCGCCCCTCGATGCCGCCTTCGAGCGCCGCCTTGAGCGACTTGTAGGAGGTGTCGTCGCCGTCGAAGGACAGATCGTCGCAAAACAGGATGAAGCGGTGCCCGTCGTCGCGGAGCAGCCCCATCAGTTCCGGCAGCGTCTCGATGTCCTCGCGATGGATCTCGACGAGCTTGAGCCGTGCCGCATCCCCGGCCGTCGCGTTGACGGTCGCCTGGGCCGCCTTGACCAGCGAGCTCTTGCCCATGCCCCGGGCCCCCCAGAGCAGGACATTATTGGCCGGCAGGCCCTTGGCGAAACGCTCGGTATTCTCAACCAGAATGTCACGCAGCCGGTCGATCCCCTTGAGAAGATTC
>JAGRKY010000287.1 GCA_020442095.1 Bauldia sp. | reverse complement strand
CGTGATTGAGGCGGCCGATCATGATGGCCCCGTCATACGACCGTCAGGAAGACCGTGCAATTCGGCTTTTTGCCCCAGATGCCCGCGACCTCGGCGCGGACGGCGCGCCGCACCGCCTCGCGGACGATCTCGGCATGCCGCCTGCGGCGCGGAATCGAGTCGATCGCCCCGAGCGCCGCGTTGAGGACGCTTTCCTCGAGCGGGCGTTCCGCCGCGTCGAGCGCCGGCAATCCGGTGAGCCCGACCTGCGGATCGGCAAGCAGCTCGCCCTTGGCATCGATCACGATCGCGACCGACACCTGTCCGGCGAAAGACAGCCGCCGCCGCTCGGCAATGCCGAGTTCCTCCTGCGTCCCGATCAGCCGCCCGTCGCGATAGAGCCGCCCGGCGGTGATCTCGTCGGCGACGCCGGGCGCGTCCGGCGCCAGCCGCAGCATCGTCCCGTTCTCGATCCGCATCACCGACTTCACGCCGAGTTCCTCGGCGAGCTCGGCATGGGCCGCGAGATGCATCGCCTCGCCATGGACCGGCACCGATATCTCGGGCTTCAGCCATCCATAGAGATGGCGCATCTCCTCGCGGCGCGGATGGCCGGAGACGTGGACGAGCCGGTCGCGATCGGTCATCACCCGGACACCGCGGGCGACCAGCGAATTGATGATCCGGTTGATCGGCACCTCGTTGCCCGGGATGGCCCGCGACGAGAAGACGACGAGGTCACCCTTGTCGAACGTGACGTGGCGATGGTCATCATTGGCGATCCTGGCAAGCGCCGCCCGCGACTCGCCCTGGCTCCCGGTCAGCAGCGCCAGCACCTTGTTGCGGGGCAGATGCTGGAAGGCCTCCTCCTCGAGGAAAGGCGGCAGCCCGCTCAGCATCCCGAGCTCTCCGGCGACATCGAGCATCCGGCGGATCGCCCGGCCGACGACCACGACCTCGCGACCGGCCTTCGCCGCGGCGCGGGCGATCGAGCAGATGCGCCCGACGTTCGACGAGAAGGTCGTGAAGGCGACGCGCCCGCGTGCCGTCGCGACGACGTCCTCGATCTCGAGCGCGACCTCGCGTTCGCTCGGGCTGCGGCCGTCCCGATAGGCGTTGGTCGAATCGCAGACCAGCGCGAGGACGCCCTCCTCGCCGATCTCGCGCAGCCGCTTCTCGTCGGTCGGCTGGCCGATCACCGGCGTCTCGTCGAGCTTCCAGTCGCCGCTATGCAGCACGAGGCCGAGCGGCGTCCGGATGGCGAGCGCATTCGCTTCCGGGATCGAATGGGTGACGTTGACGTATTCGACCTCGAACGGCCCGACCATGAAGCGTCCGCCCGGCGCGACGATCGTCACCGGGATCACCTCCGCGCCCGGCTCCGATGCGATCTTGGCGTTCAGCAGGCCGGCGGTGAAAGCGGTCGCGTAGACCGGCACGCGAAGCCGCGGCCAAAGGTCGATCAGCGCCCCGTAGTGGTCCTCGTGCGCGTGGGTGATCAGGATGCCGGCGAGGTTGATCCGCTCTTCCTCGAGATAGGAAATGTCGGGGAAGACGACGTCGGCGCCGGGCGCCTCGTCACCCGGAAAGCCGATGCCGAAGTCGACCGCAATCCATGTCCGATGGTGAGCCGGGCCGAAGCCGTAGAGCCCGAGATTCATGCCGATCTCGCCGACTCCGCCAAGCGGCAGGAAAACCAGCTCTTCGCGTTTCTTGCGTGCCAACCCCGCCGCCCCCTCAGGCCCTGCCGGCGAAGAACAGGTCGCCGGCGCTGATCGTCTCGCGGCCGCCGCCCGGCCGTTCGAGGACAAGCCTCCCCTCGTCGTCGAGCGTGTCGAAGCTGCCCTCGATGACCCGGTCGTTGAGGTTGACCGTGATCCGCTCGCCGATGCCGTAGGCTCGGTCCAGCCAGGCCGGCCGAATCCGGGCGAAGCCGCTTCCCCGGTCCCACTGGTTGATCTCGTCGGCCATGTTCCAGGCGAGTTCTACGAAGAGGCGCTCGGCCTCGACCGCGACCCCGGCGGTCATCAGGTCGTCGGCCGCGAAGGTCGTCGCTTCTTCGGGATGGGACCGGCAATTGACCCCGATGCCGACGGCGACCGCGAGCCTGCCGTCCGGCAAGTTCTCACCCTCGACCAGGATGCCCGCCACCTTGCGGCCGCCAAGTAGCAGGTCGTTCGGCCATTTCAGCTTGAGCCGTTCCGCGAAGGCGGGTCCCGCAAGGACGACGATGGCGCGATGGAGCGCCAGTCCGGCGACGAAGGAAACCGTCGCCGCGACCGCTGGCGGCGCCGGGTCCACGAGGAGCAGAGACGCGGCGAGGTTGCCCTCTCCCGTCGTCCAGTGACGGCCGCGCCGTCCCCTGCCCGCGGTCTGGTCGCGCGCCGTCACCCAGAGCCGCCCCGCGTCGCCCTGGCGGGCGCGCTCGAGAGCGACGGAACTGGTGGAGGTGACGCTGTCGTGCGCCTCGCGGCGGTAGCCGGGTGGAAGTCCGGTCTTTTCCATCAACCCGTCGGGAAGAGGGTCTGGGCAGCCAGTCCCGCCGCGCCGCCGATCGGCCCGGCAAAGATAATGAAGAAGAGGACGAAGGCACCACTTATGCCGAGCACGAAGCGCAATTCGGTCGGCATCGGCTCGAAGGTGGTCGCCGGATCGTCGAAATACATGATCTTGATGATCCGGAGATAGTAATAGGCGCCGATGACGCTGGCGACAACGCCGATCACCGCCAGCACATAGAGTTCCGCCTCGATCGCCGCCAGGAAGACGTAGAACTTCGCGAAGAAGCCGGCGAGCGGCGGGATCCCGGCGAGCGAGAAGAGGATCGCGGCGAACATGAAGGCCATCACCGGATGGGTCTTGCCGAGGCCCGCGAGATCGCTGATCTCGTAGGTCGTCCCCTCGCGCTTGCGCATCGACAGGATGCAGGCAAAGGCGCCGACCGTCATCGCCAGATAGATGGTCACGTAGAGGATGACGCCCTGGACACCCGCCTGGGTGCCTGCCGCCAGGCCGACCAGCGCATAGCCCATATGGCCGATGGAGGAATAGGCCATCAGCCGCTTGA
>JAGRKY010000286.1 GCA_020442095.1 Bauldia sp. | reverse complement strand
TGCGGCCGACGAAGCTGCGGAACAGGCCGACCGGAAGGGCGGGCCTGACCTCGATCCCCGCCGCACGCAATTTCGCCGGCTGCGCGCCCTTCCACCACGGACGCCCGCCGAGCGCGTCGACCAGGATCCGGCAGACGACGCCACGGCCGGCGGCGCGGATCAGCGCCTCGGTCACCGTATCCGCCGCGCCGCCCTCGCCCCAGATGTAGAATTCCATCAGGACGCTGGTCCGGGCCGCGTCTATGTCCCTGGCGATCGTCGCCAGCATCTCCTGGGTGTCGGAGAAGAGGCGATAGGCGCTGCCCGCCACCGCATGGCTGCCGACGAGGTTGCTGCCCAGCGCCTCAAGCTGCCTGGCGGCCGGACGGTGGCGCGACCAGTCTATGTCGGTTGCGCCCACCTCCTTGCTGGCGTCGAACAGCCGGCGATAGTCGTGCTGCAGCGCCTTGATCTCGCGCTCGCGCCGGGGATCGATCCGCCGCTCGCCGATCAGCAGGTAGATGATCGCGCCGACATAGGGAACGACGGCGACCAGCAGCATCCAGGCAAGCGCCACCCCCGGCTCCGGCCGCTTCATGATGACGCGAATGCCAATGGCGATCACCGTCAGCCAATGGATGGCGATGCCAAGCGTGACTATGCTCATCCGCCATCCATACCAGTCGGCACCCGGCAAAGGCTACGGCACAGCGCTCCGCATCATGCCGCGGCGCGGGCAAGGCGCCGCCGCTCCTCGACCGCCTCGGCCAGCCGCTCCAGCACCGCGACGGTCGTGTCCCATCCGATGCAGCCGTCGGTGATGCTCTGGCCGTAGGCGAGCGGCTTGCCCGGAACCAGGTCCTGGCGGCCGGCGACGATGTGGCTCTCGACCATCACGCCGATGATCCGGTCCCCGCCCGCTTCGATCTGCCGCGCAACCTCGGCGACAACCAGCGGCTGGTTTTCCGGCTTCTTGCGGCTGTTGGCGTGGCTCGCGTCGATCATCACGGCCGGCCTCACGCCGGACGCCTCAAGCACCGCGCAAGCCTCGGCGACGCTTTCCGCGTCGTAGTTCGGGGCTTTGCCGCCGCGCAGGATGATGTGGCAATCCTCGTTGCCGGTGGTCGCGGCGATCGCCGAATGGCCCGTTTTGGTGACGGCGAGGAAATGATGCGGGCTCGCGGCGGATTTCACCGCATCGACCGCGATCCGGACATTGCCGTCGGTGCCGTTCTTGAAGCCGACCGGGCAGGACGTGCCGGAGGCGAGCTCGCGATGCACCTGGCTCTCGGTGGTGCGGGCGCCGATCGCCGCCCAGGAGACGAGGTCAGCGAGATATTGCGGCGTCGTCATATCGAGGAATTCGCAGGCCGCCGGTACGCCAAGGCTGTTCACCCTGAGCAGCAGTCCCCGCGCCAGCCTGAGGCCCTTGTCGATGTTGAAGCTGCCGTCGAGATCGGGATCGTTGATCAGCCCCTTCCAGCCGACCGTCGTCCGCGGCTTTTCGAAATAGACCCGCATGACGATCTCGAGC
>JAGRKY010000285.1 GCA_020442095.1 Bauldia sp. | reverse complement strand
CTCCGACCGCGCCAACACGGTGATGATCGGGGCCGGCTGGCACGGCCACCTCGACCTGCTCGCCAACCGCCTGTCCGGCGAGGAGCCCGAGCCCTTCTGGGACCACTGGCTGGTGCTGCGGGAAGACTACGACCGGCGCATCCCGACCTGAGCATTCCGGGCGGCGGCCCCGGGAAGCCTCTGCCTCCCGGGGCCGCCCAAGCGGCCGTCGCGTCGGTGCGCCGCGAAGGCGGTTCGTGACCCGGGACGGCCGTGCTAGACCCTGTCGATTGGCTGCCTCAACCCGTTGGCGGGATCGAGCGACGAGGTCGTTGGAGATTGGCGGAAGTTCAGACGACCAACGCCCGGCGGGGCCTGATGTTTGCCCTGGCCGGCCTGCTGGCGGTGCCCCTGCTGCTCGGCGTCCCCTTCGTGCTCCGCGACACCATCGTCTGGCAGCAGATGAACGTCCTTCTGCTGGTCGGGACCGTCAGCTTCGTCCTGGCGGTGCTGCTGCATGCCTCGGCGAGCTTTTCCCCCGCGTCGGCCTTGCTCTTCCTCGTCCTCGGCGTCGGGGTGGGGCTTGCGGCGGAATTGTCCGCACTGCGCTGGGGCTTGCCCCTGTTCGGCGACTATTCCTACAACCCGGCGCTGCGTCCCCAGCTCATGGGCCTGCCGCTGTTCATCCCCCTGGCCTGGTTCGTGCTGGCTTACCTGCCTCTCGTCCTGTTGCGACGACTGGCCGTCGGCGGTCGCCACAAGCTGCTGCGCCGGCTGACCAAGACCCTGTTGTGCAGTCTCTATCTGACCGCCGTCGACCTTGCGCTGGACCCGTTGGCCATCTCGATCGGCGCCTGGACCTGGAGCGAGTCGGGCGGCTATCTGGGCGTTCCGGCGAGCAACTTCGTCGGCTGGTTTCTGGTCGGAATTGTCATCTACGGGGTGTTTTTCGCTGTCGAGCCGGACCGGACCGAGGCGCCCGCTCCGGCCCTCGACGCTTTGATCGTGGGCCTGATCGGCGCCCTCGGATTGCTGGCCCTGCTGGCGGTTGGCGCACATGTGCGCCACTGGCTTCCCATCGTCCTTTCGGTTGCCGTCCTGGCACCGTATTTCGGCTACTGGTACCGCACGCGCGACCGAAGCAGCTCGTGACGCCCCGCCCTACTCGGACGCGCCGAAGATGTCGGTCAGCGTCGCCCGCATGACGGTCGGATCGACGTCGACGCCGGTCCAGTACTTGATGCCGATGACGCCCTGGTTGATCAGCATGCCGAGGCCGTCGACGACCGTGCAGCCACGCGCCTCGGCATCGCGGATGAGGTGCGTGCGCGGCGGATTGGCGATGACGTCGGCGACCACCATCGCCGCCTTCAGCGTATCGACATCGAGGGCGAGCCGGCCGTCGACGTCCGGATAGAGGCCGATCGAGGTCGCGTTGACGACGATGTCGGTGCCCTCCGGGATGGCATAGGTGCCCTCCCAGGGAACCAGCGTCGCTTCCGCGGCGGTCTTGGCGTTGAGGAGGTCGACGAGGGGCTGGCCGCGCGCGACGCCCCGGTTGACGACGGTAATCCGCGAGGCGCCGGCAAGCGCGAGCTCGACGCCGATCGCCCGGGCGGCGCCGCCGGCGCCGAACATGACGACGTTCTTGCCCGCCGGATCGACCTTTTCCATCAGCGACTTGAGGAAGCCCTTGCCGTCCGTGTTCTCGCCGATGAACTGGTCGCCGCGCCGGACGGCGCAATTGACCGCGCCCATGATCTCGGCCGATTCGCCGAGGCCGTCGAGGTGCTCGATCACCGCCACCTTGTGCGGCAGCGAGCAGTTGAAGCCGACCCAGCCCATGGCCCGGGCGCCGCGGACGGCATCGCCGAGCAGTTCCGGCGGCACCTCGCAATTGATGTAGCGGACGTCGAGCCCATGGTGGCGGAACGCCGCCTCGACCATCGCGACGGTCGGGTTCTCGTTGGCGCCGGTCGAAAAGCTGCCGGTCAGCGTGCTCAGAAAATTCAGTGCCATGTGATGCCTCCCCTCGTCACACCGGCCGGATACCTGCCCGGGATCCTATCCCTTCTCCCTGAGCAGCCGGCCCTTTTCGCGACTCCAGTCGCGTTTCTTCTCGGTCTCGCGCTTGTCGTGCAGCTTCTTGCCGCGGGCAAGCGCCAGCTCGACCTTCGCCCGCCCCTTGTCGTTGAAGTAGATCTTGAGCGGCACGACGGTCATCCCCTCGCGCTGGACGGCGCCGGTGAGCCGGTTGATCTCGTTGCGGTGGAGCAGCAGCTTCCTTGGCCGCCGCGTCTCGTGCTGGAAGCGGTTGGCCTGGAGGTATTCCGGGATATAGGCGTTGTAGAGCCACAGCTCGCCGCCATGCTCGCCCGCATAGGAATCGGTGATGTTGCTGCGCCCCTCGCGCAGCGACTTCACTTCGGTCCCGGTCAGCGCGAGCCCGGCCTCGAAGGTCTGGCCGATCTCGTAGTTGAAACGGGCGCGCCGGTTGTCCGCCGCAATGCGCGACGGCGCCTTGGTCTTGCTGGCTGCCATTGCCGCGTCAGTTGATCAGCCCGGCATGCACCATCGCCGAGCGGATCGCCGTCTGTGTCGGCTCCGAGACCTTCACCATCGGCAGGCGCATGTCGTCGGTCATCTTGCCGAGAACCGAGAGCGCATACTTGGCGCCGGACGGGTTGGGCTCGAGGAAGAGCGCCTTGTGGAGCGGCATCAGCCTGTCCTGGTAGCCGAGCGCCTTTTGATAGTCGCCGGCGAGGCAGGCATCGTGGAACTCAGAAACCATCTTCGGCGCGACATTCGACGTGACCGAGATGGTGCCATGGCCGCCATGGGCCATCACCGCGAGCGCCGTGCCGTCGTCGCCGGAGAGCTGGTTGAACTCGGGGCCCATCGCCTGGCGCTGCAGGCTGATTCGGTCGATCTTGCCGGTCGCGTCCTTGACGCCGGCGATGTTCTTCAGCTCGAAGAGCTTCGCCATGGTCTCGACCGACATGTCGATCACCGAGCGCGGCGGGATGTTGTAGATGATGATCGGCAGGTCGCTCGCGTCGTGCAGCGCGGTGTAATGCGCGATCAGCCCGGTCTGGGTCGGCTTGTTGTAATAGGGCGTCACCACCAGTGCCGC
>JAGRKY010000284.1 GCA_020442095.1 Bauldia sp. | reverse complement strand
CACGGCATCGGCACCGCCCGCGCCTTCCAGGTCAACGAGCTCGCCGGCACCTTCGCCGGCCTCGCCATGGGCCTCAACGGCATCACCACCGCGCTGATCGTCCCGATCCTCGCGCACTTTCTGGTTCACTGACCGACGGCTCTCGCGAAGCCGCGCGCTATTCGGCCGGCTCCTCTGCGGTCCCGACGGCCGGCATCAGCGAAAAGACCACCAGGTTGGCCACCACCCCGATGGCGAGCCCGGCGACATGCCACGGCTGGCCGAGCACGTTGTCCCAGAAGGTCGCGACGATCAGCCCCGTCATCGCACCCGCGACGAACCCCTGAACCCCCTTCCGGTAGCCATAAATCGTCGCAATCAGCGGCACCAGCACGACCGGCGCCCAGTAGGTATAGGCATAGATCAGGATGTCGAGGATGCCGCTGATGGTCAGCGCGAAGATCACCGACAGAACGCCGACCGTTGCTGTCACGACCTTGGCAAGAAACAGCGATGCCCGTGGCGAGAGCGCCCGGGCGCGCAGCGGATTGACGATGTCGTTGATGAAGGCGATGGATGCCGAGTTGAGAAATGAGTCCGCCGACGACATGACGATCGAGATCACCGCGGCGATGACGAGGCCCTTGAGCACCGGCGGCATCACCGTGACGACCACCTTCGGCATCGCCAGATTGGAGTCGAGGGTCGGATCGATGGCAAGCGCCACGAGGCCGATCACCCCGGTGATTGCAAAGAACGGGATCGAGAAAAGGCCGGAATAGAGGGTCCCGCGCGCTGCCTGCTTCGCCGTGCGACCGATGCAGAGCCGCTGCACGTAAGGCGGCACCAGCGTCTCGCCGAACATGAAGACGAGGAACAGCCCTCCGAGTCCCAGCCAGGTATAGTGGTCGCCCGGGATCGCAAGCCGGTCCGCCGGCACCGCGGCGACGAGCGCATCGACGCCGCCGACGTAGCTGATCCCGAAGATCAGGACCAGCGGCATGCCGATCGCCAGGATCAGGAACTGGATGATGTCGGTCATCACCACCGCGCGCATGCCGCCGAAGGTCGTGTAGAGGATCACGATCCCGCAGCCGATGAAGATGCCCCAGATGCGGTCGATGTCGTAGAAGACGTGGAAGACGATGCCGATCGCCCCGACCTGTGCGCCGACGATGCCGGCACAGAGGAAGAGCGCAGCCAGTCCCGTGACGACGCGGCCGACCTTGCCGTAGGCGGTCGCCATGATGTCGCCGACCGAGATGGCGTTGGGGAACCGGTCCATCTTCGGGGCGATGAAGATCGCCACGAGGATCTCCTTGAGGCTGAAACCCCAGAGCCCGACGACGGCGGCGACGCCGAAAAGGAACACCTTGGCCGCGTTGCCCGTCGAGAAACCGCCGCCGATGAAAGAGGCCGCCATGGTCGCGAAGATGACGAGCGACCCGTAGGACCGGCCCACGACCGCGTATTGCTCGAGGGTCTTCGTCTGGCCCCGCCCAGCGAAAAGCCCGACCGAGACGACGACGGCGAAATAGACCGCGACAACGACGATGTCGATCATGTCCCCGCCCCCCCGGACACGCTCAACGCCGCAGAGAAGCGACCATCGAATCGAGCGCAACTGCAGGCAGTCTAGCGATCCGGCGCAGCCGCGCTACGGGTACTCCTCGCGACCCCAACCGAACGTTTGCCGATATGAAAGGTTTTCGAGTGAGGATGCGACAGCGCTTCCAAGCAAAACCGGGGATGCAGTTATGGTTCCTACGAGAAATATTTCAGAAAAATTTAGCAACCCGCCGATTTCCGATGTCATCCAGGCTGCCAATGCGGAAGCGGTAAGGCGGATGAAACTTGCTGGTCCGGTCCTGGTCGGCGTTGGCAAGGCCAAAGATCATATTCCCGATATGCGGGAGAACCTCATCCTGCACGCCGGCCCGCCAACAACATGGCAAGAAACGTCCGGTGCCATGAAAGGCGCGATTATTGGCGCCATGCTGTTCGAAGGACTGGCCGATAGCAAGGAAGACGCTATCGCACGCGTCGAAAAAGGCGAAATAGATATCGAAAGCTGTCACGACCATCGCGCCGCCGGCCCGATGGCAGGCGTGATCACGTCTTCCATGTCGGTCTTTATTGTTGAGGACACGACGTCCGGTAGCCGTTTCTACTCCAATATCAGCGACGACCTCGGCGATTTTCTCGGAAGTTCGGTTCGGTTCGGCGTGTACGAGGACCGGGCCATCGAACATCTCAAGTGGATCGAGCGGGTTCTTGCCCCTGCCCTCAATGCAGCGATTCAGGATGTGGAGTACATCGACTTCATCCCGATCATCGGTCGCGCCCTGCTGATGGGCGACAATTGTCACGTCACCATGGATGCCGCGACGCCGCTTTTCCTGAAAGAGCTGATGCCGGGCCTGATCAAGTACTGCGACGACAAGAACGATCTCACCAGGATCGTCAGCCTGATCCACAACGACTCCCTGTTTGCGCTCAATCCCGTCATGGCGACCTGCAAGGCGATTTCGGCCGCGGGGAGCGACGTCAAGCACAGCAGCATCGTCACCATCATGGCCCGAAACGGCACGGAGTTCGGCATCAAGGTTTCCGGGCTGGGCGACCGATGGTTCACCGGGCTCGCCGAAATTGGCCAGGGCGTGTTGTCCCCCGGCGTCTCCCAGTCCGACGTCGGCCGGGACATGGGTGACAGCGCCATCACCGAGACAAACGGCCTCGGAGGCGTGGCCAAGACGATCTTCACGTCCGGCCGCGAGGCGACGCGGATCACGCAGCAAATGTACGACATCGCCCAGGCGGAAAGTGACGTCTTCAAGATTCCCGCTCTCGATGGACGGGGAGCGCCCATGGGTTTCGACATCTTCAAGATCGTCGAAAAGAACATCCGTCCGATGATCAATTCCGGTCTGGCCAATCGACACATGAACCGGTATTCCGCCGGCGCCGGCGCCCTTCACCCGCCAATGGAAGCTTTCGTCAGCGCGGCAATGGCCTTCGAGGAAATGGAACTCTAGGGGCCTCACGCGGCGCGCGGCCGTCATGCGACGGACCGCTCCCGGCGGAAGAAGCGAGACCATATCCGGCGCCGGCACATGAAACAGCCAGTGGATATCCTCTTTCCCCCGGTCGCGCCGGATGCCGTGCCCTATTGGCGGCTGGTCCTGCGTGGCTGCTCCCAGCTCTGTTTCCAGACCAACGAACTGACCGGGCTGTTCTTCCTTGCCGCCGTTGCGGTCCATTCGCCGATCGCGGCCGTCTATTTTCTGCTGGCCGGTCTGATCGCGCCCGCGGTCTTCATGTTCCGCAACCCGAACCACGAGGGGGTCGGGGCCGGTCTCCCTGGCCTCAATCCCAGCCTCGTCGCTTTATCGATCGCGACCTTCTTTGAAGTCGGCTGGACCAATTTCGGGATGTGGGCCCTGCTTCTGGCCTGTGTGGTCCTCACCGTCATCATTGTCCGGGTCTTCCTGCGCATTCTGCCCTTCCCGTTCCTGATCCTCCCGTTCCTGCTGGTCATCTGGGGGCTGTGGGAGCTCGAACCTCACCTTGGCTTCCTCAGGCCGGCCGATCCCGGCGCCGTCACGACGACAGTCGGATTCGAGCCGGTGACGTCGGTGATCCTCAGCCTCGGCCAGGGGGCGCTGTCGCCGACGATCCTGTCGGGCATCCTCTTCTTGTGCGGCGTTCTGTTGAGCAATGTCCGCCACGCGGTGATCGCCCTGCTCGGCGCCGCGATCGGCTCGTTGGTGGCCTTCTACTACCACAACGTGGATCCGGCCCTCGTCGACCAGGGCCTCTACGGATTCAACGGCGTTCTGGCGGCCGTCGCGGCCTATGTGATCTGCGGCAGCAAGCTAAGGCTCGCCATCCTTGGCGCGCTGCTCGCCACCATGTTCATCCCGGTCATCAGCAGTTTCGGCGTCCCGTCGCTTTCAGCGCCCTTCGTGGTGGCCACCTGGGTACTTCTGATACTCGGCTGGCTGGAACGAATCTGGTTCGATCCGCCCGATCAACCGGCTGCGCCGCCCCGCTCGCCGATTTCGACGTGATCTGACCGATTTCGCCCTACAGGACGACCAGGTTTTCCGGCTTTGCGTGGCGGACGGCAGCCCGCGGGATCGTCCGGTCGAAGGTGACGAGACGCCCGCCGTGCTTCGTCGCTAGCGCGAGGAGATAGATGTCGGTCAGCTGCCTGTGACCGAGGATGCGCGTGTGGTCGAAGATCGAAGGATCGACAATCGAGGCGTCATCCGGCCAGAATTCGTGGCCACTCTCATTCACGCCGGCGGCCAGCACCTGCAGCGCCTCCCTGAACGGTCGATGGCCCGGGTAGCTTCTCTGCGACATCACCCGCAAAAAGCCATTCTGCGTTAGGGGGCACGTCGCCCATCCGCTCCTCGCGTTGGCCGCCCACCACGCCCGCGCGACCGGGTGAAACATGTGGTCGCGATCAAAAATCGCGAGGAGTGCATTGACGTCGAAAAAGGCGCGCATGCGTCACTCGTCGACTGACAGTCCTGCATCCTCCAGATCAGCCTGTTCGAGCAGCCGCTCAACGAGTTCCGTCGTCACGATCCCACCGCGAGAGGGCAGGACGGGAATTCCGTCAACGACCTCGAGCCTGCTTACGTCTATTGGCTCCGGCGCACGGGTCAGCGCCTTCCTGGCCAGATCGGAAATAACCGCCCCGGCGGTCTTCTTCTCCGCCCGGGCCAGTTCCTTGGCCATCTGGAGCACGTCATCGTCAATATCGAGTGTGGTGCGCATGCATCAGATGATAATGCATCAGATGCGGATTTTCAATGAACGCCCCTCACAACGGAATGTTGTCGTGCTTCTTCCAGGGGGTTTTTCCCCCTGTTTGTGGGGGGGCGGGGCCAAAAGGGGGGGGGGGGGGTGCGGGGTGGGGTGGGGG
>JAGRKY010000283.1 GCA_020442095.1 Bauldia sp. | reverse complement strand
CGGCGAAGCCGTTGCCTTCCATCAGTGCGTAGCCGCCGGTGATGATCGGCTGGACCGGCTTCACCCTGGCGCCCTGGCTGATCTGGACGAAGTTCTGCAGGGTGATCGACATGCCGATCGCGGTGATCAGCGGCGCCAGCCGGAACGACCCGCGCAGCGGCCGGTAGGCGATACGTTCCACCGTCCAGCCCCAGACCGCCGTCAGCGACATGGCGATCGCGATGACGAGGAGAAGCGCGAGGATCAGAAGGAAGAATGGCGTCGCCGCGCTGACACCGAGAACCACCAGGGCGATCAGGCCGATGAAGGAACCGACCATGAAGATGTCGCCATGGGCGAAATTGATCATGCCGATGATCCCGTAGACCATCGTATATCCGATCGCGATCAGACCGTAGATCGACCCGAGCGTGACGCCATTGATGAGCTGCTGAGTAAAATACTCCATATGCCCCATGTCCCCTTTCGGCCTTTGTGGCCGCGGAGCTCGGCACGCATCCGGCTCCTTTAACCTTCTTGGTTATCAAGCCGTAGCGGACAAGACAACGGCAATGACGCGCGCTCAGGTTGGGCTGTGGGGCATTTCCCCGGACGAAATGTCCGGACCGGGCTCTTCCTCCGCGGCGGCGGCATCGGCACGCGGATCGAGGGTCGCACTCTCCGGAGTCGCCGATTTGGGCGGCAGTATGCCCTGGAAAGCCTCGCCACCGCTCGGGGCGGAACGCCGTGACATGCGGTAGACCGTGTAGAGCAGCAGGAGAAAGTGGACCGCGGCCGCGAAGGCGAAGAGGCCTTCCGGGATGAAGAGGTCCATCGCCTGGGCGGCGAGGATCGGGCCGATCATCGATCCGAAGCCGAGCAGCAGCAGCAACCCCCCGGCGATCTTGACGAAATCGTCCGGCGCGGCGAAGTCGTTGGCATGGGCGACGGCGATCCCGTACATCGGGTAGATCGTCGCGCCGAACAGGATCAGCAGGCCGATCACCAGCGTCGAGCTGCGCGGCTGGAAGACGACCAGCACCATCGCGACGAGGATGGCGCAGGCGGCGACCGCGACCAGCACGCGGCGGCGGTCCATCCGGTCGGACAGCCGGCCAAGCGGGTACTGGACCAGCGCGCCGCCAAGGACGGCACCGGCCATCAGCAGCGCGACCTCGGCGACCGGCAGCCCGATCCGCCGTGCATAGACGGCGCCGAGGGTGCCGAAGCCGCCGTTGACCAGCCCGATCATGAAGCAGCCGACCGCCGCGACCGGCGAATTGGCGTAAAGCGCCCGGATATCGAGACGCGCCGTCTTGAGCGGCTTGGGATGCTGCGCGGTCGACAGGGCCGTCGGGAGGATCGCGAAGCAGTAGAGGATCGCGCCGATGGCGAAGAAGAAGAAGTCCGACGGCGGGGTGATGACCATCAGTAGCTGGCCGATCGTCGATCCGCCGAAGACGACCATCTGGTAGATCGAGAAGATGGTGCCGCGGTTCTCGGTCGTGGCCCGCTCGTTGAGCCAGGATTCGACGATCATCGAAGCCCCGGCGAAGCAGAAGCCCGAAAGCGCCCTGAGCGTTATCCAGGCGATTGGCGAGACGATCAGGATATTGAGCAGGATGGCCACGGCGGCGACGGATGCGACCGAGCCGTAGGCGCGGACATGGCCGACCCGGCGGACCACCGCCGGCATGAGCAGGCAGCCGGCCATGAAGCCCACCGACCAGCCGGTGCCGATCAGGCCGAGCTCGATCGTGGTGAAGCCTTCCGTCGTGCCGGTGACGGGGAGCAGCAGGCCGTGCAGCCCGCCCGCCATCAGAAGGAAGGCGGAACCGAGGAGCAGGGCGGCTATGGGGACCAGGGTGGACGTCATCGGCGAACCGGAAAGAGCGCAGCGCTCCGCGAGCCTTTCTCCTTTCCGGGCCGGAAATCAAGAAGACATGGATGCAATCCACCCCTGCCTGGATCGCGGGACTCGAGCCGCCGGTCCGGGCGAGGACGGCGGAAGCGGCGTCCTCAGCCGGTCTGCTCGTCCAGGGCTTCCCTGAGGGTGAGGAAATCCCGCCAGGCGAGCCGCTTGTGGAGCGGCTGGCGCAGGAGATAGGCCGGATGCAGGGTCGGCATCACCCGGATCCGGCGCTTGCCGGTGTCGTATTCGCGCCAGCGGCCGCGCATCTTGAGGATGCCCTCGGGGCTGTCGAGAAGCTCGGTCGCCGCGGCGCCGCCGAGCAGAACCAGGAATTCGGGATCGGCAAGTTCGATCTGGCGCTCGACAAAGGGGCGGCAGACCGCGGTCTCCTGGGGCGTGGGCCGGCGATTGCCGGGCGGGCGCCAGGGAACGATGTTGGCGATGTAGACCGACGCGCGGTCGAGCCCGATCGCGGCGAGCATCCGGTCGAGAAGCTGGCCGGAGCGGCCAACGAAGGGCAGGCCCTGGATATCCTCGTCGCGCCCCGGGCCTTCGCCGATCAGCATCACCCGGCTGCCGGGCGTGCCGTCCGAGAAGACGAGCTGAGTCGCGGTGAGGCGGAGATTGCAGCCCTCGAAGGCGTCGAGGGCGGCGCGAAGCTCGTCGAGCGTTCCCGCGGACCGGGCGATCTCCCGGGCTTCCCGTGCGGTCTCGTCGCTCGGCGGAACCGCGGCCGGCGTGCGCGAGACCGACGGCGCTGGCGCGGACCGGGGCGGAGGAGCTTCGGCTGGCCGCGGAGGCGGCGCGGACTCCTGCTTCGGTTCCGCGAAACGGTCGACCGGCTTCTCCTCAAGCGCGACATCGACACCCATTTCTGAATACCAGGCGACGAGGTCTGCGGCGTCGGAGCGGGGCGGGGTGGCGGTCATCTTCACGGTCTCGTGCACGGCGGAACGCTGCCCGCCGCCGACAATTGCCCTACCGTAGACGGTCGGGAGCGAAGCGGAAAGGATGCGTCACGGGTCCGGGGAGGGATGCGTGAAAAACCGGAGCGACGGATGAAACGAACGACATATTCCCTGACGATCGCAGCGGTCATGCTGGCCTGGCCGATGGCGGGCGCGAACGCCGAGGATCCGGACGGAATCCTTACGGGCAAGGCGGCCTTCGGCGGCTGGAAGGATGACAAGCCCGGCCTCTGGCGGATGATCGGGCCGGCCGACCTGCCGAAGCCCTATGTCACCGAATCGGCGAGCAACGCGCCGGGCCTGGTTGCCCGCCCCGACGATGCGAAGCTCGACACGGTGGATGGCTTCCGGGCGGAACTGGTGGCGACCGGATTCGCGCAGCCGCGCGTCATCCGCACCGCGCCGAACGGGGACCTGTTCATCGCCGACAGCTCCGCCAACGAGGTGAGGGTGTTGCGGATACCGGCCGGCTCGGCCAGGCCGGAGAAGGACAGCGTCTTCGCCTCCGGGCTCGACCAGCCCTACGGCATCGCCTTCTATCCACCGGGGCCCGAGCCGGAGTGGGTCTATGTCGCCAATACCGAAAGCGTCGTCCGGTTTCCCTATGCGGATGGCGACCTCGTGGCGACGGGCGAGGCGGAGGTCGTCGTGCCGGACCTGCCGACCGGCTACCACTGGACCCGCGACATCGCCTTTTCGCCGGATGGCAGCCGGCTGTATGTGGCGGTCGGGTCGGGCTCGAACGTCGCTGGAGGCGTGCCGGAGGAGCCGCCCGGCGGTCTCCCGGAATTTGCAGCGAGCCACACGCTCGGTGCGATCTGGGGCGACGAGACCGATCGCGCCGCGGTCCTCGCCTTCGATCCCGACGGGGCGGGCAAGGAGGTCTTCGCAACCGGAATCCGCAACTGTTCGGGCCTTGCCATCGAGCCGACGAGCGGCAAGCCGTGGTGCGTGACCAACGAGCGCGACGGGCTCGGCGACAACCTGCCGCCCGACTACGCGACCAGCGTCGCGCAGGGGCGTTTCTACGGCTGGCCCTGGTATTACATCGGCGACAACGAGGACCCACGTCTTGCCGGGCGGCGTCCCGACCTTGCCGGCAAGGTGACGGTGCCGGACGTGCTGTTCCAGGCGCATTCGGCGCCACTCGGCATCGTCTTCTACGACGGCGACATGTTTCCCGCCGACTACCGGGGCGACGCCTTCGTCGCGATGCACGGGTCGTGGAATCGCGGCCGGCGGACCGGCTACAAGATCGTCCGCCTGAAGTTCGAGGATGGCGAACCGACCGGCGCCTACGAGGATTTCGTCACCGGCTTCGTCGAATCGAATCGCAAGGTCTGGGGGCGGCCGGTCGGTGTCGTCGTCGGTCGGGACGGGGCGCTCTTCATCACCGAAGACGGATCGGGATCGGTCTGGCGGGTCGGCATGGACGGCGGATCCTGACCGGCCGGTTGCACCGCGTTTTCCTTTGAATTCACGCTGTTCCCGGCGGGAGCGGCGGACGGTGCCATGTCAGTTGCGAAGGGGGCGAATGCCACCCGCCCCTTGGTCGTGGCGGCAATCGCGCCTATATGGCCCTGTGCGTCGCGGGGGAGACGGCGCGCCATCCCGAAATCCGCAGCATTTTCATGTCGACAGAGCCGATCATCACCGTCTCGCGCCTCTCGAAGACCTATGACACCGGTTTCGAGGCGCTTTCGGACATCGACCTCGACGTCCGCCAGGGCGAGATATTCGCGCTTCTCGGCCCGAACGGGGCGGGCAAGACCACGCTCATCTCGATCATTTGCGGGATCGTGACGCCGAGCGCGGGGACCGTCACGGCCGACGGACACGACATCATCACCGATTACCGCGGCGCCCGGTCCGAGATCGGGCTGGTGCCGCAGGAAATCGCCATCGCGCCCTTCGAGACGGTGTGGAACACGGTTTCCTTCAGCCGCGGCCTGTTCGGCAAGCCGCGGAACGATGCTCACCTCGAAAAGGTGCTGAAGCAGCTTTCGCTCTGGGACAAGAAGGACGCGAACGTCGTCACGCTCTCCGGCGGCATGAAGCGCCGGGTGATGATCGCCAAGGCGCTCGCCCACGAGCCGAAGATCCTCTTCCTCGACGAACCGACCGCCGGCGTCGACGTCGAGCTGCGGCGCGGAATGTGGGAGGTGATCCGGGACCTGCAGGCTTCCGGCGTGACCATCATCCTCACCACCCACTATATCGAGGAGGCGGAGCTGATGGCCGACCGGATCGGGGTCATCAACAAGGGCGCCATCATCCTCGTCGAGGAGAAGGCGGAGCTGATCCGCAAGCTCGGCAGGAAGCAGCTCACCCTGCATCTGCAGGCGCCGCTCGCGGCGATCCCGGAGTCGCTCGAAAAATACGGCCTCGAGCCGGCCGGGGACGGCTCGGTGCTCCACTATACCTACGACACCCAGGGCGAGCGCACCGGCATCACCGCGCTGCTTGCCGACCTCGCGGCCGCCGGCATCCGCTTCCGCGACCTCGAGACCAAGGAGAGCTCGCTCGAGGACATCTTCGTCGATCTGGTGAGGAACGGGCGATGAACCCGAGGGCGATCTGGGCGATCTACTATTCCGAGATGGCCCGCACGGCGCGGACGCTGATGCAGAGCGTCCTGTCGCCGGTGATTTCCACCTCGCTCTATTTCGTCGTCTTCGGCGGCGCGATCGGCTCGCGGATCCCGGAGATCGAGGGCGTCAGCTATGGCGCCTTCATCGTGCCGGGCCTCGTCATGCTGATGCTCCTGATGCAGAGCACGATGAACGCGTCCTTCGGCATCTATTTCCCGAAATTCATCGGCACCATCTACGAGCTGCTCTCGGCGCCGGTCTCCTATGTGGAGATCGTCATCGGCTTCGTCGGGGCGGCGGCGACCAAATCGATCATCCTCGGCGTCATCATCATGGCGACCGCCTCGCTCTTCGTGCCGATCCGGATCGAGCATCCCTTCGTGATGGTGCTTTTCCTCGTCCTGACGTCGGTTTCGTTCAGTCTCCTCGGCTTCATTCTCGGCATCTGGGCGAAGGGCTTCG
>JAGRKY010000282.1 GCA_020442095.1 Bauldia sp. | reverse complement strand
GTCACCCACGACCAGATCGAGGCGATGTCGATGGGCGACAAGGTCGGGGTGCTGAATGACGGGCGGATCGCCCAGATCGGGACGCCCTACGAGATCTACAACAATCCGCGCGACGTCTTCGTCGCCTCCTTCGTCGGCTCGCCGGCGATGAACCTTGCCGCCGGCGAGCTCGCCAATGGCCGGGTCAGCACGCTTTCCGGCAAGCTCGACACGACGCTTGCCGGGGAGGCGGCGCGCGACACCGGCGGCTTCACCGGCCCGGTCAGGCTCGGCATCCGCGCCGAGGACGTCATGGTCGGTCCCGACCAGCCGGTCGAGGCAAAGGTCCACCACGTCGAGAACCACGGGGTCGAGCAGATCGTGACGCTGCGGGTCGACGAGCACCTGTTCAAGGCGACAGTGCCGGCGACCATGCGGATGGGGATCGAGGATTCGGTCAAGTGCGGCTGGTCGGCCGACAAGATTCACGTCTTTGATGCCGACACCGGCGTCGGCTTCGCCTATCGCGAGGCCAAGGCGGCGTAGCGCCGCGCTCGTGCTGGTCTGAACAGGCGCGTTACTGGCGCGTCCTTCGAGGCCCGGCTGCGCCGGGCACCTCAGGATGAGGATGAAGGGCGCAACGGCCTCTTTCCTTCTTCACCTGCTCTCCACTCCCTCATGCTGAGGTGCGAGGACGAAGTCCGAGCCTCGAAGCACGCAGTGCAGCCGGGCGCCTGAGCACGCAGCGGATGGCACTCCAACCTACGCCAGCACCGCCTCGATCTCACCGATCTCCTCGCCCGACAGCGGCCCGGCTTTCAGCGCGTCGAGGGAATCGTCGAGTTGCGCCACCGTGCGGGCGCCGATCAGCGCCGAGGTGACGCGGGCGTCGCGCAGCACCCAAGTCAGCGCGAGCTGGGCGAGCGACTGGCCCCGGCGTCTGGCGATGGCATCCAGTTCCCCGAGCTTCGCCACGAGCTCCGGCGTCACGCCGGATGCCTGGAGGCTGCCGTTGCGGGCGGCGCGCGAATCGTCGGGGACGCCCTTCAGGTACTTGCCGGTGAGCAGCCCTTGCGCGAGCGGAGAGAAGGGGATGCAGCCGACGCCGAGTTCGCCGAGCGTGTCGAGCAACCCGTCTTCGACCCAGCGGTCGAGCATGTTGTATTTCGGCTGGTGGATGAGGAGCCGCGTGCCCATGCCGGCGAGGATCGCGGCTGCCTCGCGGGTCTTCTCCGGCTTGTATTGCGAGATGCCGACATAGAGCGCCTTGCCCTGGCGGACGATGTGGTCGAGCGCCGCCATCGTTTCCTCGAGCGGCGTGTTGGGGTCGGGCCGGTGGTGGTAGAAGATGTCGACGTAGTCGAGCCCCAGGCGCGTCAGGCTCGCATCCAGGCTCGACAGCAGGTACTTGCGCGACCCCCACTCGCCGTAGGGGCCGGGCCGCATGTGATAGCCGGCCTTGGTGGCGATGACGAGATCGTCGCGATGCCCGCGGAGGTCGGTCGCCAGGATCCGCCCGAACCGCTCCTCGGCGCTCCCCGGAGGCGGGCCGTAGTTGTTGGCGAGGTCGAAGTGGGTGA
>JAGRKY010000024.1 GCA_020442095.1 Bauldia sp. | reverse complement strand
CGCGGAAGCCGATCATCGGGTTTTCTTCACTCGGCTCGAATTCGCGTCCGCCGACCAGTCCGGCATATTCGTTGGTCTTGAAGTCGCTCATCCGCACGATGACCGGCTTCGGATAGACCACCGCGGCGATCCGGGCGAGGCCGCGCGACAGCGTGTCGATGAAATACTCGGTCTTGTCGTCGTAGTTGGCGGTGATCTCCGCGATCTCCGCCTTCGCCACTTCGTCCTTGAGCGTGTCGAAATGCACCAGCGCCATCGGGTGGACGCGGACCTGGTTGGTGACGACGAATTCCATCCGGGCGAGCCCGACGCCATCCGCCGGAATCTGCCACCAGTTGAAGGCCGCGGACGGATTGGCGAGGTTGAGCATCACCTTGGTCTTGGTCTCGGGCAGCTTGCTGAGGTCGAGTTCGTCGATCTCGAATTTCGCCGTTCCCTCGTAGACGAAGCCCTGGTCGCCCTCGGCGCAGGAGACGGTGATCTCCTGGTCGGTATGCAGCACATGGGTAGCGTTGCCGGTGCCGACCACCGCCGGAAGACCAAGCTCCCGGCTGACGATGGCGGCATGCGAGGTCCGGCCGCCGTGGTCGGTGATGATCGCCGCCGCCCGCTTCATGATCGGCACCCAGTCCGGGTCGGTGATGCTCGTCACAAGGATCGACCCGTCGATGAACTTGTCGATGTCGCGGACGTCTTCGATCAGGCAGACATGGCCGGGCACGATGGCGCCGCCGATGCTCAGGCCCGTGCACAGCGTCTTGCCCTTCTCCGTCACGCGATAGGACTTGAAAGTGGTCGTCGAGCGCCGCGACTGCACCGTCTCCGGCCGGGCCTGGACGATGAAGATGTCGCCACTGTCGCCGTCCTTCGCCCATTCCATGTCCATCGGGCAGCCATAGTGCTTCTCGATGGTCGCCGCCCAGCGCGCCAGCAGCACGATCTCCTGGTCGCTGAGCACGAAGGCGGCGCGTTCCGCCTTGGAGGTCGGCACGTTCTTGGTCGGCTTGTCGCCGCTCGCATAGATCATCTTGATCGCCTTCTCGCCGAGCGTCTTCTCGACGATCGGCAGCAGCGATTCATCGGCGAGCAGCGGCTTGAAGACCTGGTAGGCGTCCGGGTCGACGGCGCCTTGCACGACATTCTCGCCGAGGCCCCAGGCCGCGTCGATGCGCACGACCTTGTCGAAGCCGGTCTCGGTGTCGAGCGAGAACATCACGCCCGATCCGCCGATGTCGGAACGCACCATCTGCTGGACGCCGACCGACAGCGCCACCTGCAGATGGTCGAATCCCTTGACCTGGCGATAGGAGATCGCCCGGTCGGTGAACAGCGAGGCGTAGCAGCGACGGCAGGCATCGAGCAGGGCGCGGTCGCCGCGGATATTGAGGAAGGTTTCCTGCTGGCCGGCGAAGCTCGCGTCCGGCAGATCCTCGGCGGTTGCCGACGAGCGGACGGCGACGTCGAGCTCGCTCCGGTCGGCGCGCTTGCAGAGTTCGGCATAATGGGTGGTGATCGCTTCAGCCGTCTCGGCCGGCCAGTCGCCATGGAGGAAGGCGGAGCGGATCGCTTCGCCGGTCTGGGCAAGGGTCTTCTTGCCCGCAGCCATCTCGTCGAGACGGTCGGCGATCACCTGCCTCAGCCCGTTCGCCTCGATGAAGCGCCAATAGGCACTGGCCGTCGTGGCGAATCCGGGGGGAACGCGCACGCCTTGCGACGAGAGGGTCTGCACCATCTCGCCAAGCGAGGAATTCTTGCCCCCAACCAGCCCGACATGGGACCGCTTGACGGCTTCGAACCAAAGTACGTCGGGCTGTTCGGTCATGATTGTCTACTCCTCCCCGGATGTCTGTGCTTTGAAGGTATCGAAGGCGCGCAGCGCTTCTCCGCCATAGACCATGGACGGTCCGCCACCCATCTGGATGGCGACGCCAATCGTTTCGAGGACCTCCTCCCGCGAGGCCCCGAGGTTGCAGACCTGCCTCGCGTGATATGCCACGCATCCGTCGCAGCGCGACGCGATGCACAGGGCGAGGGCGATCAGCTCCTTGAATTTGTGAGACAGGGCGCCGTCCGAATAGGCGCCTTTGCCGAGCGCGGCGAAGCCGTTCATCGCCTCCGGCAGGCCCTGGCGCAGCGCCGCCGCCGACGACGACACTTCTTTAGCCAATGCAGCAAAGTCTTTCATGGATATCCCGATTATATGCGGCGTCTTCCGTGGTCCGCTGCCACGGCGGTGCACTTTGCGGCCTGTGCGTGACGTGACATTGACCTACGTCAACGGGCTTTGTTGGACAAAAATCTCGGCCATGCCGAACGTCATGTGGCGAATGGTCGAATCCTCGGTCTGGTCAATTGATCTGCGCCCGGCAGACGGCGGAACCCGGGTGCCACAGACCTGTCATACAACTCGACTAACCGCTGGGTCCGATTTTTCCCGCGGCTCGAATCAGCGCCTCCGCAACGACCCGCAGGTCTTCCGCATGCACCGGCATGTCCCGGGTGAAACAAAGTCGCCAAATGAAGATCTCTTTCGTTATTCCAGCCTACAACGAAGAAGATTACATCCGCCCTTGTCTCGAATCTGTGATGGGTGCGCTCGCGACGGGCGCCTACGAGGCGGAAGTCATCGTGGTCAACAACGCTTCGACCGACCGCACGCGCGAGTTGGCATTGTGCGTGCAAGGCGTGACAGTCGTCGACGAAGACCGCAAGGGGATTGTCTGGGCCAGGCAGGCCGGTTTCCTTGCCTCCACCGGTGATCTGATCGCCAATCTCGACGCCGATACCCGGCTCCCGCCAGGATGGATCGATACCGTTCTTCGGGAGTTCGAACGCAACGACAAGCTGGCCGCTCTCACAGGACCCCAGGTCCACTACGACATGTCGCTTTCAGGTCGCGCCATCGTCATGACGTTCTATGCGATGGGCTATCTCACCAACCTTGTCGTTCAGCATGTGTTGCACGCTGGCGCGATGGTGCAGGGCGGCAATTTCGTTCTGCGCCGGTCGATCCTCGAGGCGATGAACGGATTCGACACGACGATCGATTTCTATGGTGAGGATTCCGACGTCGGCCGCCGTGCCAGCCGGTTCGGGCGGGTCAAGTGGACTTTCCGCCTGCCGATCTATTCCTCGGCCCGCCGCCTCGATGGCGAAGGAATGGTCCGCGTCGGCATGCGCTACGCCGTCAATCACTTCTGGGTCACGTTCAGGGGAAAGCCGCTGACCACGACCTCCACCGACGTCAGGCCGAAATAGGCCTCCGCTCCGTCGCTGCCGGCGGCGGACCTTTCCGCTGCCGCCAGGTGGCCTGTTCATCGCGGATTCGCGCCGGCGCGAATCCGCGAACGGACCGCAGCTTGACCTTGATCAAACCCGTGGCTGCCGCTTTGGTTAGGGTCTGCCGGCTTTAGGGGGACCGGTGACGTGAGCGAAGCGGTCTTTACCATCAGGAATCTCAGCAAGGTCTATCGCACCGGCAACGTCGAGGTGAAGGCGTTGCGCGGCGTCGATGCCGATCTCTACCGTGGGGAGCTCACGGTGATGCTGGGACCTTCGGGGAGCGGCAAGTCCACCTTTCTCAACATCCTTGGCGGCCTCGACACCGCGAGCACCGGCGAAGTGCGGTACCGCGACCATGATCTCTCGGCGGCGAGCGACCGCGAATTGACGCGATATCGCCGTGATCATGTCGGTTTCGTATTCCAGTTCTACAACCTGATCCCGAGCCTCACCGCCAAGGAAAACGTCGCCCTGGTGACCGAGATTGCCCACAACGCCATGCGTCCGGAAGAAGCGCTGGAGCTCGTCGGCCTCAAGGAGCGGATGGCGCATTTCCCGGCCCAGCTTTCCGGCGGCGAGCAGCAGCGCGTGGCGATCGCCCGGGCGGTTGCCAAGCGGCCCGAGGTGATGCTCTGCGACGAGCCGACCGGCGCGCTCGATTCGAAGACCGGCGTCCTCGTCCTCGAGGCGCTGACCGCCACCAACCGCGAGCTTGGCACGACGACCGCCATCATCACCCACAATGCGACGATCGGATCGATAGCCGACCGGGTCTTCCATTTTTCCGACGGCAGGATCACCGACGTCCTTGAGAACGAGACCCGTCTCGCGCCCGCGGACGTGGATTGGTAGCGCCATGCACCCGCTCGACATCAAGCTCTTTCGCGACCTGAGGCGGCTTTGGGCCCAGTCGCTCGCTATTGCCCTGGTCATGGCCTGCGGCGTGGCGACCCTGATCCTCGCCGTCGGCGCCTGGCTGTCGCTGGAGGAGACCCGCGACGCCTATTACGAGCGCTACAAATTCGGCGATGTCTTCGCGACTGCCTCGCGCGCGCCCGACTCCATTGCCCGCCAGATTGCCGAGATCGACGGCGTCGCCGCTGTCGAGTCGCGGATCACCGAGCTGGCTCTCCTCGATATCGAGGGGTTCCGCGAGCCTGCCACCGGCGTGATCACCTCGATCCCCGAAGGGCGGTCGATCGACGTCAACGATGTCTTCGTCCGCAGCGGCCGGATGCCGGAGCCGGGACGTACGAACGAGGTGGCGATCGATACGCAATTCGCCGAGGCCCAGAGGCTCGGCATCGGTTCGGAATTCGAGGCGGTGGTCGGCAGCGCCAAGTTGCGCCTCAGCGTTGTCGGCATCGTGATGTCGCCGGAATTCGTCTATGCGCTCGGGCCCGGCGACATGATGCCCGACAGCCGCCGTTTCGCCGCGATCTGGATGCCGGAGGAGACGCTCGCCTCCCTGTTCGACCTCGACGGCGCGTTCAACTCGGTGAGCATCCGCCTGCTCCGCGACGCCAACGAGGATGCCGTCATCGAGGCGGTCGACACGCTGCTCGAGCCCTATGGCGGCACCGGCGCCTACGGCCGCAAGGACCAGATCTCCAACGCTTTCCTGCAAGGCGAGCTCGACCAGCTTCGCGGCATGGCGCAGATGATCCCGCCGATCTTCCTGCTCGTCTCCGCCTTTCTCATCAACATGATCCTGTCGCGGCTGATCGAGCTCGAGCGCGAGCAGATCGGACTGCTGAAGGCGCTCGGCTATGGCCGCTCGGCGGTCGCCTGGCATTATCTCAAGCTGGTGCTGGTCATCGCCGCCTTCGGCGTCCTGATCGGCGCGGCGGTGGGGACATGGCTCGGCCGCGGCATGACGGTGATGTATTCGGAATTCTTCTCCTTCCCGTTCCTCGTCTTCCGCACCGACGTCGACATCTATCTGATCGCCGCGGGCGTCAGCATGGCGGCGGCCGCGGCCGGTGCGCTGAAGGCGATCGGCGTGGTCTTCGCGCTGCCGCCGGCCGTCGCCATGCGGCCGCCTGCGCCCCAGGTCTACCGCCAGTTCATGGGCGGGCTGCTCGGCCGCATGCGCCTCTTCTCGCAGGTGACGACGATGGCGCTTCGCCATCTCGTCCGCCACCCCCTGCGCTCGCTGCTCACCGCCGTTGGCACCGCCTTCGCCGTCGCGCTGATGGGCGTCGCGATGGGGACGCTCTCCTCGGTCGATTTCATGATCGACGCCGTCTTCTACCGGACCGAGCGGCAGGACGCGACGCTCGCCTTCTCCTCCGAGCGGCCTTCCGACGCTCTCCAGGCGGTGGAGCGCCTGCCGGGCGTGATCGCCGCCGAACCCTATCTCGAGCTGCCGGTCGAGATCAGCAAAGGCCAGTATTCGCGCCAGCTTCTGATCACCGGCAAGCCGCCGGAGACCGACCTCAGCCGGGTCCTCGATCTCGATCTCGAGCCGGTGGTGCTGCCGTCGAGCGGCCTCGCCCTTGGCGATCGGGTCGCCGAGATCCTCCACCTGAAGCCCGGCGACATCGCCCGGGTCGAGTTTCTCGACGGCGATCGCCGGACGGTCGAGGTGCCGGTGACCCAGGTCATCCAGAGCTATATCGGCCTGATGATCTTCATGGATATCGATGCCCTGGCGCGGCTCGCCGGCACCGGCCCGCGGGTCTCCGGCGTCCATGTCCTCGTCGACGATACCCGGCTCGACGATCTCTACCGCGCGGTCAAGGAGACCCCGCAGGTCTCCTCCGTCGCGCTCCTCAGCCGCTCGCGCCAGCGCTTCCAGGAGACGATGCAGCAGAACATGACGATGATGCTCACCGTCTACCTGGTGCTCAGCATCGTCATCGCCTTCGGCGTCGTCTACAACTCGGCCCGCATCCAGCTCTCCGAACGCGCCCGCGAGCTCGCGACGCTGAGGGTGCTCGGCTTCCATCGCTCCGAGGTGTCGAACGTGCTCTTCATCGAGATCGGCGCCATCGTCGCCGTCGCCCAGCCGATCGGCTGGCTGATCGCCACCGGGCTCGGCATCATCATCACCCAGAGCCTCGCCACCGACATGTTCCGGGTGCCGTTCGTCATCGAGCCCGCCATCTTCGCGATCGCCAGCATCGTCGTTGTCGCCGCCGCGCTGGTCAGCGCCCTGATCGTCCGCCGCCGGGTCGACGCGCTCGACCTCGTCCGCGTCCTGAAGACAAGGGAGTAGGAGATGCAGTCGAAATGGCTGAAGCGGGCGATTGGCCTCGTCGTCGTGGCGCTGGTCGTCGCTGGCGCGGTGCTTGCCCTCAGGCCCCAGCCCGTCCCGGTCGACATCGCCACCGTCGGCACGGCGCATCTCGCCGTCACCGTCGACGAGGAGGGCATCGCCCGCATCCGCGACGTCTTCCGCGTCTCCGCCCCGGTCGCCGGCCGGGTCGAGCGGCTGCCGGTCGAGGTCGGCGACAAGGTCTATCGCAACACCACCACGCTCGCCTCGATCCACCCGGTCGATCCGCCCTTCCTCGACATCCGCTCGCGCCGCGAGCTGGAGGCGGCGGTCGAGGCGGCGCGCGCCGCGGTGAACCTGGCCAAGGCCCAGGTCAACGCCGCCGAGGCCGCGGAACGGCTCGCCCAGAGCGAGCTCGAGCGGGCCGAGCGTCTCGCCAAGCTGGAGACCATCGCCAAGAGCGTCCTCGACAAGGCGGTTGCCGACCACGAGACCGCTACCGCCCAGGTCGCCGAGACCAAGGCGTCGCTCAACCTCAGGAACAGCGAGCTGGCGAGCGCCGAGGCGCGCCTCATCCAGCCGAACCAGCTCGAGGGCGGCAGCGGCGATGCCTGCTGCCTGACGATCCGTGCGCCCGTCGACGGCACGGTGCTGACGCTCCTGACCGAGAGCGAGCAGGTCGTCACCGCCGGGGAGGGGCTCCTCGAGCTCGGCGATCCGACCAACCTCGAGATCATCGTCCACCTGCTCTCCGACGATGCGGTCAGCATCCATCAAGGCAGCGTCGCGATGATCGACCACTGGGGCGGCACCCCGTTGACCGCCGAGGTCCGCCGGGTCGATCCCGCCGCCTATACCAAGGTCTCGGCCCTCGGCATCGAGGAGCAGCGCGTCGACGCCATCCTCGATATCGTCGATCCCTATGAGGTCTGGCAGCGCCTCGGCCACGAGTTCCGCGTCATGGTCCATATCACCGTCTGGGAGGGCGACGACGTCCTTCAGGTGCCGCTCGGCGCCCTGTTCCGTACCGGCGCCGACTGGACCGTGTTCCGCATCGTCGACGGCAAGGCGGTCGAGACGCCGGTCACCCTTGGCCACCGCAACAACCAGGCGGCCGAGGTCGTCGCCGGCCTCGAAGCCGGCGATCTCGTCGTCCTCCACCCGAGCGACCGGGTGGTCGACGGTGTTGCGGTGGAAGACCGCACCGCAAGCGAGGGTTGATCGGAATCAAGGCGATGGCCGCGTCGATGGACGATGGCTGGGCGGGTGCTGGCGGGCTGGAAATTCAGGAGGAGGTACAGCCATGGCAAAAGCGCCGCAAACCCCGGCAAAGAAGGCAGACGACGGTCCCGCGCCGGTGACGGCCTGGAGCGGTTTCGATTCATTGCGGAGCGAGATGGATCGCCTGTTCGACGATTTCACCCGCGGCATTGGACGCATGCCGGCGCTCCGTCGCATGACCGGAGCGGCAACCGTACCGGCTGTCGACATCGTCGAGAAGGACAAGGCCTTCGAGATCACCGCCGAGCTTCCGGGCATGAGCGAGGACGACATCGATGTGAAGGTCTCCGACGACCGGATCACGATTACCGGCGAGAAGAAGGAAGAGCGCGAGAAGACCGACAAGGGCTATCACCTGTCGGAACGCCACTACGGATCGGTGATGCGCTCCTTCGCGCTTCCCGAAGGGGTCGAGGCCGACAAGATCGACGCTTCCTTCAAGAACGGCGTCCTCAAGGTCACCCTGCCGAAGGGCGGCGTCGCCAGGAAGCCGGAGAAGAAGATCTCGGTCAGGAAAGGCTGAGCCGCGGGCCGGAGGCCCGGAGTGACGGGCTCTCACATTGCCATCCTGAGGTGCCCGGGCGTCAGCCCGGGCCTCGAAGGGCCTGCCCCCGGCTCGATCGGGGGACGCACGACCGCGTCCTCAGCAGATGCGCGGCAGTTGCTCTCCGCTCAGCATGTCGATGATCCGGGCGACCCCGAGCGCACCGCTGCAGGTGACCTGGCCCGCTGGGCCTTCCGCCACCGCGCCGATCCGTGTCGCCCCGGCGGAGACCGGGAAACCGCGCAGCACGTCCACTGCCCGCTCCGCATCCCCGGCCGCCACGAAGGCGACGAACCGGCCCTCGTTGGCGACATGGAGCGGATCGAGGCCGAGCAGCTCGCAGGCGGCGTTGACATCGTCGCGGACGGGGATCGCCGCCTCGTCGAGCGCCATGGCGACGCCGGCCGTCTCGGCGATCTCGACGACGGCGCTGGCGAGGCCACCGCGGGTCATGTCGCGAAGGCAATGGACCGCGACGCCTGCCTCGATCAACGCAAGCGCCGGTTCGCCGATCGCCGCGCAGTCGCTTTCGATCACGGTCTCGAAGCCGAAGCCCTCCCGCGCCGCCATCACCGCGATGCCGTGGCGGCCGATGTCGCCGGAGACGATGATCGCGTCGCCGGCGCGGACTTCGCCCGGCTCGATCGGCGTCGCCGCGATGATCTTGCCGAGTCCGGCGGTATTGATGAAGATCCCGTCCGCCTTGCCGTGGTCGACAACCTTGGTGTCGCCGGTGACGAGCTGCACGCCGACTGCGTCCGCCGCGGCGCGCATCGAGGCGACCACCCGGCGGAGGTCGTCGAGCGGCAGTCCTTCTTCCAGGATCAGCCCGACGCTGAGATGGGCCGCCCGCGCCCCGCACATCGCGAGGTCGTTGACCGTGCCGTTGACGGCGAGCGAACCGATGTCGCCGCCGGGAAAGAACAGCGGCTTGACCACGTAGGAATCGGTGGTGAAGGCGACGGGCCCGGAAAGGTCCAGCACCGCCCCGTCATGGCGGCGCGCGAGCGCCGGGTTGTCGAAGGCGGGCCGGATGATCGTGTCGAGCAGCCGCTCCATCGCCCGGCCACCGCCGCCATGGGCAAGCTGCACGGTGCCGCCGTCGCTGGCCGGCGCAGGGCAGGAGAGGGCGAAGTCGCGGTCGCTCACGATGCCGCCTTGAGCACCGGCCTCGGCGAGCCGCGATAGCGGTAATAGGCGGCGCAGGCGCCCTCCGACGAGACCATGGTCACGCCAAGCGGATGTTCCGGCGTGCATCGCGTGCCGAAGGCCGGGCAGTCCGGCGGCTTGCGGTCGCCGCGCAGCACCAGCCCGCTGATGCATTCGGTCTCCACCTCCGGCCCGGCCGCGACCGGCCCGAAGCGGGTCTCGGCATCGAAGGCCGCGTAGGCTTGCGCGAGGCCAAGCCCGCTCTCGGCGATGTCGCCGATCCCCCGCCAGCGGCGCGGCGTCACCCGGAACACCTTGGCCATGATCTCCTGCGCCGGCCGGTTGCCTTCCCGTTTGACCGAGCGGCTGTACTGGTTCTCGACCTCGGCGCGTCCCTCCTCGAGCTGGCGGACCGTCATGTAGACGCCCTCGAGGATATCGAGCGGCTCGAAGCCGGTGACCACGATCGGCACATGGTATTTCGCGGCGATCGGGAAATACTCCTCGAAGCCCATCACCGTGCAGACATGCCCGGCGGCGAGGAATCCATCGACGCGACAGGCCGGATCGGAGGCAATCGCACGCATCGCCGGTTCGACCCGCACATGATGCGTCAGCAACAGAAAATTCCGGATTTGCTGATGTTCCGCCAGTCGCAGGAC
>JAGRKY010000281.1:11101-12807 GCA_020442095.1 Bauldia sp. | reverse complement strand
CGACAAGAGCTATCGCGAGATGCAGAGCCTGATCAAGTCGCATCCGGACCTGAAGGGCGTCATCTCGCCGACCACCATCGGCATCCGTTCGGGCGCCAAGGCGATCGTCGACGGCGGCCTGGTCGGCAAGGTCTATATCACCGGCCTCGGCCTCCCGTCGGAGATGAAGGATTACGTCCTGGCAGGCGCCTGCGACACCTTCGCGATCTGGAACCCGGTCGAGTATGGTTACGCCTCGACCTACATCATGAACGACATCCTCAACGGCGCGGCGACGGCGGAAGGCTCGAAGCTCTCGATGGGCTCGAAGGGCGAGACCACCGTCGGCCCGGATGGCGAGTGCGTCATGGGCGAGCCTTTCGTGTTCGACAAGTCGAACGTCGAGGAATTCGCGAAGATTTTCTGATCGCGGATCGCGTCCATCTTCAGGGCCATGACCGGCGTGTCCGGTCATGGCCGCACTATTGAACATCCGCCCCCGATTTCATGCCCGATCCGGTCCTCACCCTCACCGCCGTCTCCAAGAGCTTCCCCGGTGTGCGGGCGCTTCATGACATCAGCCTTTCCCTTCAGTCCGGTCGGGTGACGGCGCTGATCGGCGAGAACGGGGCGGGCAAGTCCACCATCGTCAAGATCCTTACCGGCATATACCGGCCCGACAGCGGTGAGGTCCGGGTCAACGGCAAGCCGAGGCATTTCTCTTCTCCGCGAGACGCCTGGGCCGCCGGCATTGCCGCGATCCACCAGGAAACGGTGATGTTCGACGAATTGAGCGTCGCCGAGAACATCTACATGGGCCACATGCCTGTGGCGTCGACCGGCGCCGTCGACTGGGCAAGGATGCGCGCCCGTTCGGCCGATCTCCTCCAGCGCATCGATGCACCGATTCAGCCTGGCCTTCCCCTCAAGCGCCTGTCGGTGGCGCAGAAGCATCTTGTGGAGATCGCCCGTGCGCTGTCGCACGACGCGCGGGTGGTGATCATGGATGAGCCGACTGCCGCGCTCTCCGCGAATGAGATCGATGACCTCTTCCGCATCGTCGAGCAACTCAAGGCCGAAGGCCACGCCGTCGTCTTCATCAGCCACAAGTTCGACGAGATATTCCGCATCGCCGACGATTTTGTCTGTCTGCGCGATGGCGAGAAAGTGGGCGAAGGGCCGGTTTCCTCCGTGACCGAGGCGGAACTCGTGCGCATGATGGTCGGTCGACCCGTCGACCAGGTTTTCCCCAAGCGTGACGTGCCGATCGGCGATGTCGTGCTTTCGGTCGAGAACCTCTCCAATGCGACGGAATATGCCGACATCTCGTTCGACCTCCGCAAGGGCGAGATCCTCGGTCTCTATGGCCTCGTCGGCGCCGGCCGCACCGAGGCGATGCAGGGCCTGTTCGGTATCACGCCGACGACGCGAGGGACGGTCATGCTGGAAGGCAAGCCGTTGTCTGTCGGATCGCCGGCAGACGCGATCGCCGCGGGAATCTCCTACGTGCCTGAGGACAGGCAGGAACAAGGCGCCATCCTGTCGCTTGGCATCAGGGAGAATGTCACACTCGCCAGTCTGGCTCAGTATGTGCGTGGCCTGTTCCTGTCGCGGCCGCTCGAACTCGACGAGACGCGTCGCCTGGGGCGGCGCCTTGCCGTCAAGGCCTCGAGCTGGGAGCAGCGCCTGGCCGAACTGTCCGGCGGCAACCAGCAGAAGGTCGTCAT
>JAGRKY010000281.1:0-11042 GCA_020442095.1 Bauldia sp. | reverse complement strand
AGGGCATCGACATCGGCTCGAAGGCCGCGGTCCATGAGTTCATCGGCGAGCTTGCCGGCGAAGGACTTGCAGTCGTCCTGATCTCGTCGGAGCTGCCGGAAGTCATGGGGCTCGCCGACCGCCTGATCGTCATGAAGGAAGGCCGCATCGTGGAGGAGTTCGAGCGCGGCCGCTGGAGTGCCGAGGCGATCGTCGGCGCGGCAACCGGCGCACGAAGGGAAGCCGCGTGACCTCGCTCCTGAAATCGCGCGAACTCATCCTCGCCCTGATCCTGGTCATCGGAGTCATCTTGATCGGCTCCTACGATCCGGTCTTCATCCGCTGGCAGAACATCAGCGACATGCTCACCGAGACGTCGGTGCTGTTCATGCTCGCGCTGGCGCAGATGGTCGTCATCCTGACCCGCGGCATCGACCTCTCGGTCGCCGCCAACCTCGCCCTGTCGGGATTCGTCGCGGCTCTGGTCAGCCAGTATTACCCCGAGGTCCCACTGGTCCTGATGATCGCCGCCGGCGTTGCCGTGGGACTGCTGCTCGGCATGATCAACGGTGCCCTGGTCGCTCTCCTCACGATACCGCCGATCGTCGTCACGCTTGGAACGCTCGCGGTCTATCGCGGCATGATCATCATCCTCGCCGGCGGCGATCAGGTGAACGCCTCCGAGATGGGCGTGGTTTTCCAGGCATTCCCGAAACAGGTCTTCCTCGGGCTGACCACGCCGATCTGGATCGCCATCGGGGTGTCGATCCTTTTCTGGCTGTTCCTCAACTTCACGCGCACCGGCCGCGGGCTGTACGCCGTCGGCGGCAATCCGCTTGCGGCGCGTTACTGCGGCATCAGCCAGGGCAAGCAGGAATTCCTCGCCTATTCGATCGCGGGCGCCGTCTCCGGGCTCTGCGGATACCTGTGGGTTGCGCGCTACGGCGTCGCCTATTCCGAGATCGCCAGTGGCTATGAACTCACCGTGATCGCCGCATGCGTGATCGGCGGCGTGTCGATCGGTGGTGGCGTCGGCACGGTGGCAGGCACCCTGTTGGGCGCGCTCTTCCTCGGCATCGTCAACACCGCGCTCCCCGTGCTGCAGATTTCGCCGTTCTGGCAGATGGCGATCGCCGGCGCGGTCATCCTGGCGGCCGTGGTCATCAACGCCCGCGCCGAGCATCGGCCCGACAAGCTCATTCTCCCCGAGGCGCGCCGCCTCGGCCGGGAAACCGGCTGGCTGGGAAGGGCGAAGGCATGAACGCGCCGCAGCCCCTCGAACGGGAAGACCGCTATGCGGTTCTCGACGCCGCGCCCCGCCGCGCTCGCGACGTGCTCCTCAGCTGGGACGTGATCCTGGTCATCCTGTTCGTGCTGACGATCGTGGTGAATTCGCTCGTCTCACCGTATTTCCTCGACGTCTACAATCTCGCCGATGCCACCTCCAACTTCTCCGAGAAGGCGATCATCGCCCTCGGCATGGCGCTCCTGATCCTGGTGCGCGACATCGACCTGTCCGTCGCGGCGATCGTGGCGCTGGCCTCGATGGGCATCGGCTACGCGGCCGAAGCCGGGTGGAGTCCCCCGATGCTGTTCGTGGTCGGCATCGGTATCGGGCTGCTCTGCGGCGTCTTCAATGGCGCGCTGGTTACGCGTTTCCGGCTGCCGTCGATCGTCGTGACAATCGGCACGATGTCGCTCTTTCGCGGGCTGACCCAGGTCATCCTCGGCGACCAGGCGCTCAGGACATATCCCCCGGGCTTCCTTGACCTTGGGCAGTCCTATTTCATCCCGATGACCGAGACGAGCATCCCATGGCTGTTCATTCCGCCGGTGCCCCTCTCGTTCCTTGTCTTTCTCGTCCTCGCCCTGATATTCGGCATCGTCCTCCACAAGACGAAGGTCGGTCGCCAGCTTTTCGCTATCGGCTCGAACCCGGTCGCCGCACGCTTCTCGGGTATTCCGGTCAATCGACTGCGCTTTGTGCTCTTCACGCTTTCCGGAATGCTGTCGGGCCTGGCCGGGGCGCTGCTGACGGCGCGGCTTGGCTCGATGCGCTCGAACATCGCCGTCGGTTGGGAACTCGACGTCGTCACGATGGTCATTCTCGGCGGCGTCTCGATCGCGGGCGGCGTGGGCTCCATCTTCGGCGTATTCCTCGCCGTCCTGGTTCTCGGCCTGGTGACGTTCGGCATGGCGCTGAACAACATCCCCGGCCAGGTCATCAGCGTCTATATCGGCGCCCTGCTGATCGCCGTGATTTCCATCCCGCGCGTCTTCGAGCGGCTGAGAGCGTGGAGATCAGGCCGGCGAGCGCTCTGACAAGCATCCCGCCCGCCTGCGCCTCGCCCGCGGGCTATGTCGTCCACAGGTCCTGCAAGGTGGCCCCGGTCGTCCCGTCATAGCTGCTCGCCCAGGTGACGATATGCTCCAGCATAGCCTGGCGGGCCTCGTCGGCCTTGCGCTGGGAGACGAGGCTGAACAGGTAGCGATGGTCGGCGAGTTCCTTTGTCCGCGCACCCGGCAACTGGTCGGCGAGCTTGCCGCGCTCCTCGAGGAGGTCGAGGATCGACTCCATGAAGGATACGGCGACGCGGTTGTGGGCCGTGCGCGCGAGCTGGACGTGGAATCCGGCACCATAGGGGACCACCGAGCGATTCTCGTCATGCGCCTTCTGGTGTTCATCGAGCAATGCCGCAAGCGCCGCCATATCCTCCTCCGTTCCACGGCGCGCGGCGAGCCAGGCGCAATCCGGTTCGATCATCGCCCGCGCCTCGAGGAGCTCGTTCGCCGCCGTGTCGCTGATCAGAAGCGACAGCAGGTCGGCGCGGAAGAACTCGCCGGGTTCAGGTGCCTTGACCACCGTTCCATGCCCGGCCGTCGCTTCGATGACGTTGAGGGCAGCGAGGTTCTGGAGCGCCTCGCGGATCGTTGACCGCCCAACGCCCATGGTTTCGGCAAGGGCGCGCTCGGTCGGCAGTCGGTCTCCGGCTTTCCAGTTCCCGGTGCGGATCATGTCGACGAGCTGCGCGACGACCGATTGGGCGCTGGTCATGCGGATGACCGGACGCAGGACCTTCCCCGACGACATGGCAGGTTGGTGCGATCGCGCCGCCGGCGACCGTTCGAACGACGGACCCGCAACGGGAACCGTCTCACGTGATGATTTGCGTCGACTCATCGCTGCTTTTCCTGTCAACGTCCGCGCCCGTGCATACCCCGGAATTGGTGGTTTCGTCAGCCCTGCGACTACGCACCGCTTGTTCCTGCGTCCACGCGCTTCACGCGCCGATGTCTGCCAGCACGTCGGGCAGGTCGTCGAGACCGACCGTCACCCGGTGTGGCGCTGCGGCCTCGATCATGACCGCCGTTTCCCGGAAGCCCGAACCGCAGGCGAGCAACACCGTGGTCGTATCGGCATTGACCGTCCCGTCTTCGATCAGCGTGTCGAGAGCCAGCCAGGCAATGGCGCTGGACGGCTCGACATACAGGCCCTCCTCGCGCCCCACCCGCTCGACCGCGGCAATCGCCGCGGCGTCTGGATAGGCGAGCACACGGCCGCGCGATTGACGAAGGGCAGCAAGGGCCTCGACGCCATCGGGCGGATGGTCGTGGGCGATCTTGTTGAGAACCGTCTCGCCGCCGGCCGGCGCCGGCATACCGAAGAGTCCGGCCGCGTCGGTCACGCCTTGGGCCAATGCCCGGGCCAGCGTGTCGTAGTTCTCCGGTACCACCGCGACCAGCTGCGGCAGCCGGTCGGTCCGCCCGGCATCGCGGAGTTGGACGAAGCCGGCATGGATCGCCGCGATCGTGCCGCCGCCGCCAACCGGCGCGATCAGTACGTCGGGGGCATGGCCGAGGTCGGCGACGATCTCATAGGCGATCGTCCGCGCCGCCTCGGCCTGCACGGCATTTGCCGAGCGCGTGGTCGAGGCAACGTAGAGCCCCTTCTGGCCGGCGAGGCCGGTGAGGGCGGCGATCGCCTCGTCGATGGTGGCGTCGACCTCGACCAGGTGTGAGCCGAGGGCGGCAAGCGGCGCGACGCGCGCGTCCGGCGCTCCCGCCGACATGATCGCGACGCTGGCGATCCCCGCCCTCGCCGCATAGGCGGCATTGGAGAGACCGGTTGACCCGGCCGATACCACCGCCATGACCCGGGCGCCTTCCGACAGGGCATGGCCGGCAGCGATCGCCAGGGCGCGATCCTTGTGGGACCCGGTCGGGTTCCGCGTCTCATCCTTGATAAAGAGGGGCAGGTCCGGCCGGGCCTGGTTGCGCAGGAGCGGCGTGTCGCCTTCGCCGAGGCTCACGATGCGAGCGATTTCGGGAATGGGCAGGAGCGAGCGCCAGCGCCAGATCCCTTCAGGATCGGCGAATGATTGGCGGGACAGCAGCGACTCGATGCTCATGAAATGGAGGCTCTCCTGAAAGGGCTTGACGGAAACGAAAACATCTTCGCATCATACGGTGGTCTGACATTCAGACAAAGCATTTTCGCTCGCTCCGCGCTAGCCCGCGGGACCAATCCGGGAGAAGCACATGTTCCGTTCGACAATCTTCTCGAGGGCGCTGCTCGCCGCCCCGATCGTGACGTTTGCCGTGGCGGGTGCCGCGGCAGAAGAGCTCAATTTCAGCGTCATGGAGTCCGGCACCTACGATGCCGCGGCGCGCCAGATCGGCGACGAGTTCAAGGCCGAGACCGGTATTGACGTGGTGGTTTCGGCCTTTCCGTGGGCGGTTCTGCGCCAGAACAACACCACCGACCTGATTTCCGGCACAAACCAGTATGACGTGATGAGCGGCGGCTATTATCTCGCCGACGTTTATTCCTATTTCGCCGCGCTCGACGACTTCATCGCCGCCGATAACTACGGCGACGGCATGATCGAAAATCTGATGTCGCCGGGCCGCTCGGAATTCGTCGACGGCAAGCAGATCGGCATCCCTTTCGGCATTGATGCCTATGGCCTGCTCTACAACACGGCGATGCTCGAGAAAGCCGGGGTCGACCCCGACTTCAAGAGCTGGGCTGATGTGGCAGCCGCCTGCCCGAAGATCGAGGAGGCCACCGGCGCGGCGTGCTTCTCGCACCCGACCGGCAGTCCGGAGCAGATCGGCGCCTTCTTCTTCTCCGCCTACCCGGGCACCTTCATCACGACCGACGGCAAGTATCAGCTCGACACCGATGCGGCGGTCGCGGCGGCGGAGCAGTTGGTGGCGCTGTGGGAATATCTGCCGGAGAAGGGCACCGCGATGACCTTCGACGAATCCCATCAGGTCTTCATCGATGGCGATGCGGCGATGCTCGTCACCTGGCCGTCCTTCGTCTCCAACACCCTTGATGCCGAGGACTCGCCGCTGAAGGGCAAATGGGCGATGGCGACCTTCCCGGGTGAGGGTTTTCCCTGGCTGTCGCTGTGGCAGCTTTTCATTCCGACGAGCACCGAAGACAAGGATGCCGCCTGGGCGTGGATCAAGGCCTATGCAGGCCCCGACAATGCCGCACGCAACCTCGTCGAGCACAATATCGGTTCGGTGTGGAAGGCGACCTATGAGGACGCGGACCTTGCCGCCGCACGCAAACACTACTGGCCGGCGCTGACCGCGGGTTTCGCAAGGGCCAAGAACCCGCCGCTTTCCGGCGAGGCCCAGGATTTCCTGACCAACACGCTGCAGGACATCGCCAACGGCCGCGTCTCGCCCGCCGACGGCGTCGCCAGCATCAACGAGGCATGGGCCAACATTCCGGTTCCTCCCGCCATGCTTGAAGCCGCCAAGGGCTCCGGGCTACAGGCAAAGTAGGATCGCACGCGACAGACATCCGGCGGGGCGGAAGGCCCCGCCGGATGTCGCCTGATACACGGAACGGCCCGCAAATGGCGACCACTGGCGAGACCGGAATCGACGGCCTGCCCCGCACTGCCATCGAGCGGGTCGGCGACCGTCTCGGCGATCGCGGCGTGCTGATCGTTTTCCTGGTCCCCGCGCTTGCCGTCATAGCAGTCGCGCAGTTCTATCCGCTCATCGAATCCATCATCATCACCGCCCACGACTGGACGCTTGCCCGGTCCCCGGTGATGGGTCGCTTCGTCGGCTTCGACAACTACGTCCGCGCGCTGACCGACCCGCAATTCGTTGGCTCGACCAGCTTCACTCTCCTGCTTGCTTTCGGCTCGACGGTCCTGTCGCTCGCCTTCGGGCTCGGCCTTGCCCTGCTCACGGTCGGCGAGGGGTTCCGGCTCCGCCTCACCAGGACGCTGTTGATGTTGCCGATGGTCATCGCTCCGGTGGCGGTTGGCACCATCTGGCGCATGATCCTCGCCGCCCGCGTCGGGCCGCTGAACCAGGGGCTTGCCGCGATCGGCATCGATGGGCCGAACTGGCTCGGCGACCCCGGCTGGGCGGCCTTCTCCGTCATCGTCGTCGACGCCTGGCAGTGGACACCCTTCGTCACCATCGTCATGGCGGCGGCACTGGCCAGCCTCCCGGGCGACGTCCTGCGCGCTGCCGAAGTCGACGGGGCCGGGCGCTGGACCATCTTCCGCCGCATCGTCTTCCCGATGATTCTGCCGGTCTTCCTGCTTGTCGCGATGTTCCGCACCATCGACGCACTGATGACCCTGGACATCATCTTCACGACGACCGGCGGCGGGCCGGGCTTCTCGACCCAGACCTTGAGCTTCTGGATCTACCAGCAGGGTCTCCGCTACTTCAACATTTCCTACGCCGCCGCGGCGTCCTGGATCCTGCTTGCCGGCTGCATGGTGGTGGCGGTCGGCTTCCTCGCCTGGCGTTCGCGCCTGTCGATCTGGCAAAGGGAGCGCGACGCATGACCGGTCGCATGCTCCGCGGCATCCTGATCCTGGTAGCGCTCGCCGTGGCGCTAGGCCCGTTCGTCGTGCTGATCGTCAATTCGATCCGCCCGCCGGACGAGTTCCTGTCCGCTTCCGCGGGCTTCCTGCCGAGCCACGTGACCTTCGAATACTACGCCGCGATCTTCGATCCGGACGAAAGCACGATCCGCTACCTCATCAACTCGCTCATCGTCACCACCGCGACCACCGTCATTGCTGTCGCCGTCGGCGCTCTCGCCGCCTATGCGCTTGCCCGGCTGAAGCTGCCGTTCCGCCTGTCGCTGGTCATTGGCCTCGCCTTCTTGATCGTCCGCTTCTACCCGAAGATCACCGTGGCGCTGCCCTACTACCTCATGATGCGCGACCTTGGCCTGCTCGATACCCATGTGGCGGTCATCCTCGCGCATGTGTCGATCACCGTGCCATTCGTCGTCTGGCTGCTGCTCGGCTTCTTTGAGGAATTGCCACGCGAGATTGAGCTCTCGGCGATGCTCGATGGCTGCGGTCCGGTGCGCCGCTTCGTCAGGATCGTCCTGCCGCTGACGGCGCCTGCCCTTGGCGCAGCCGCCGTGCTGACCGCATTCCTGTCATGGAACGAATTCCTGATGGCCTCGACCGTCGCGCCAAATGTCGCGAAGACGCTGCCGGTGCGGGTCGCCGGCTTCATCACCGACAAGGGCATCCAGTGGGGCAACATGTCGGCGATGGGGACGGTGATCGTGGCACCCGTCGTGGTCTTCGCGCTCTTCACCCAGCGTTATCTCGCCCGCGGCCTGACCGTCGGCGCCGTGAAGGGATAGTCGAATGGCGTCGGTGACACTTTCCAACGTCTCGAAACGGTTCGGCCGGGTCGATGCCCTCCAGGCGATTGACCTCGAGATCCGGGACGGCGAGTTCATGGCGCTGCTCGGTCCGTCGGGTTGCGGAAAGACGACCACGCTCAACACGATTGCCGGCATCGAGACGCCGACCACCGGCACCGTCCATATCGGCGATCGCGACGTAACCGGTATCCCGGCGATGCGCCGGGACATCGCAATGGTCTTTCAGTCCTACGCCCTTTATCCGCACATGACGGTGGCGCGGAACCTCTCCTTCGCCCTCGAGGTTCGCAAACTCGACGCCGCACAGATCAGGACCAAGGTCGAACAGGCGGCGGCGATGCTCGACCTCGCCCCTTATCTCGACCGCTATCCGCGACAGCTTTCCGGCGGCCAGCGCCAGCGCGTCGCGCTTGGACGTGCGCTGGTCCGCGATCCGGCGGTGTTCCTGCTCGACGAGCCACTGTCCAATCTCGACGCTGTGCTGCGCGTGCAGACTCGTGCCGAAATCGCGCGGCTTTTCCAGCGCCTCGCGACCACCGCGGTCTACGTCACGCATGACCAGGCCGAGGCGATGACCATGGCGGACCGCATCGCTGTCTTTGCGAACGGCAGCCTCCTTCAGGTCGGCGAACCGCTGACGATCTATCGCGACCCGGTCAATCGCTTCGTTGCAGGCTTTGTCGGCTCGCCCCCGATGACGTTCATTGAGACGGTGGCGACCGAAACCGGCCTGCGGTTCGGTGCAACCGAAATCGCCGCAAATGTTCCGTTGCGCCCTGGCAGCAAGATTATCCTCGGCGTGCGACCGGAGGACGTCGTCGCGGATGCCGAGGGCCTGCCAGCGGTCGCCGATGTGGTCGAGCATCTCGGTGGCATGCAGATTCTCTATCTCGACGTCGCGGGCGTGCCGCTCGCGATGCAGGCCGGCGCCGACCACATCTATCGGCGCGGCGAATCGCTCAAGGTCCGGATCACTCCGGACCGGTTTTACCTCTTCGACCCGGAAAGCGGCCTGACATTGGCGGCGCCCGGACGATCCAATGCCCCTTCCTTAGCGGCGAGCACCAGACCATGACCCTGAAACACCGTTTCCGCGACCTCACATGGCCCGAGGTCAATGATGCCGTTTTGCGCGATCCGACCGTGCTGATCCCGGTCGGGGCGATCGAACAGCATGGACCGCACCTGCCGGTCGACGTCGACAATGCGCTGACCGAGCACATCTGCGAGGAGGTCGCGCGGCGCTCCGAGGGTGACGTGATCGTGATGCCGCCGATTCACTACGGCTACAATGACCACAACATGGATTTCCCCGGCACCATCTCGATCAAGATGCAGCACTTCATCGACTATTGCGTCGATGTCGGCGCGAGCCTCGCGCACCAGGGCTTCCGGCACATGTTCTTCGTCAACGCCCACGGCTCGAACGCACCGCTTTGCGACCTGATCGCCAGACGATTGACCGTCGAGACGCAGGCGCTGGCCGGCGCCGTCAACCATTGGGAGATCGGCTGGGATTTCATATCCGCCGAACTTGAAGGCGGCCCCTATGCCGCAGACCATGCCTGCGAATGGGAGACGTCGGAGTATCTCCACGTCAAGCCCGGACACGCCCAGATGGACAAGGTCGTGGACGAGATCCCGGCGGAGCGTGGCGGACCGCGCTGGCTCTATCCGGACCTGGCATCCTCGAAGTGGGTGCATTTCATGAACTGGTGGAGCAGGGTGAACGACTCCGGCGTCGCCGGAACCCCGACCTTCGCCTCGGCCGAGAAGGGGGAGCGCATGGTCGAAGGAACGATCGGCCGGCTGCTGACCGTGGCGCGCGAGTTCCGCAGCGTGCCGCTGGCCCCCCGCAAAGACCACCGCGTCCAGCCTCCTCAGGGGTGAACGCGATCAGCATCAATCAGGGCCGCCCGGCGTCGCGCTCGCGCCCGCGAACGTTCGGGATCTGCACGGGCTGGCCACGGCGCTGGATGATCGAGGTGTCCGCACGGCCCGCGGCGGCCTCGATCCGTCCGGCCTTAACGCGAGCGGATCGGTACCGAGAGCTGCGATTGGCCGTCGATGGTGCAAAGCCTGCCACCGTCCACCACCATATAAGGCTCGTAGAGCACCACCGCGACCGGCTTTGCCTCGCGCATCACGGGCGTCTCGTAGCCGATGCCGAGGCTCCATCGCCCCTCGAGGAACTTGCGGTTCCGGATGACGATCCGCTCCACCGTCCCGTTGGCGCCGATATCGATCGCGTTTGACGGCCCCGGCGCGAGACTCACGCCCTCGGCGAAGGTGATCCAGCCGTTCGGCCGGTCCTCCGGCAGCATCACGTCGATCGCAACTTCCGCCGCGAGCGCCGCCAGCGGCCGGTGAGGGTGGATGGCGTTGTGGAGCACCGCCACCCCGGCGCCGCGCTCGCTCCGCCGGATAAGCGCATGGCCGGCGTCGCCGCGTCGCTCGACATGGGCGGTGTTGGCGGCGGCCATCGTGCCGTCGCGGCCGAGCGCGATGATCCCGGCATCGACCTCCGGGTTGGCCGCCACCACCTCCGCCACCGCCTGCTCCGGCGAGAGGCCGTGGCGCATCAGGTCGAGCACCTCGTCGTTGAGGTTCACCCCGTTGACGCCGATCGTGTTCGGCATCCGATGGCCGGTCACCAGCCCGACCCGCGCATCGGCCGGCGTGAACTGGCTGAGCGGCTCGGGCCGGTCCGGTCCGCTCGCCATCAGCCCGGCGATGCTCGCGCCGGCAAGCGCCGACGGCATCGTCGCCCCGCCCTTGCCGAACAGAGCCGCGATGCCACCCCGCTGGGTGCTCGCCCGCTCGATGCCGCCATCCTCGGTCAGCGCGACGAAGGAGACGAAGCCGCCGATCGCGCCACGCCCCACGGCTTCCACCGCGGCCAGCGCGCGGACGACGGCGAGCCCCGCCTCGGGTCCCTGGGCGGCGATGCCGATGGTCATGAGGCGACCCAGTGGCCGGGCGCCGCCTCGACGAGCGGCCCATCCGGATAGTCGCCGGCCGGCACCGTCACCCGCACCCGGCCCCGCTTCTCCGGGTCGGGTACCGGCGCGGCCGAGATCAGCGCCTTCGTATAGACGTGGCGCGGCGCGTCGAGCACCGCCCCGGTCGGCCCGACCTCGAGGATACGGCCCGCCCGCATCACCGCGATGCGGCTCGAAATCTGCCTCACTACCGCGAGGTCATGCGAGATGAAGAGGAGGGCGATTCCCCGGTCGTCGCGAAGCTCGGCGAGGAGGTCGAGCACCTGCCGCTGGATCGAGACGTCGAGCGCCGAGGTCGGCTCGTCGGCGACGATGATCTGCGGCTCGGCCGCGAGCGCCCTGGCGATCGCCACCCGCTGCCGCTGGCCGCCGGAGAATTCGTG
>JAGRKY010000280.1 GCA_020442095.1 Bauldia sp. | reverse complement strand
TTCGCGCACTGGAACGAGGGGCCGCTCAAGTCCTACCTGATCGAGATCACCGCCAACGTCCTCGGCACCACCGACGCGAAGAGCGGCGGGCCGCTGGTCGACATCATCCTCGATACCGCCGGCCAGAAGGGTACGGGCCGCTGGTCGGTGATCGAGGCGCAGGATCTCGGTTCGCCCGCGACGGTGATCGAGGCCGCGGTCGCCGCCCGCAACCTCTCTTCGCAGAAGCTCGAACGGGTGGCGGACGAGGCGCTCTTCGGCGCCGCGCCCCGCAAGATCGGCGGCGCCTTCGGCGACCGCAACAGCGCGATGATCATCCTCGAGGAGGCAATGCTCGCCGGCAAGATCGTCGCCTATGCCCAGGGCTTCGCGGTGATGGCCAAGGCGTCGGATTCCTTCGACTGGGATCTGCCGCTCGGCACCGTCGCCAAGATCTGGCGGGCCGGCTGCATCATCCGCTCGGCGTTTCTCGACGACATCGCCTCGACCTACGAGTCGGGCGGCACGATCCGCAGCCTGATGACCGTCGAGCCCTTCACGGCGATGATCAAGGCGACCCATGGCAGCCTCCGCCGGGTGGTCGCCGAGGCGGCGCTCAAGGGAATTCCGGTGCCGGCCCTCGGCTCGGCGCTCGCCTATTTCGATTTCGCCCGGACCGCCCGCTCGACCGCGGACCTGACCCAGGGGCAGCGCGACTTCTTCGGCGCGCATGGATTTGAGCGGATGGACGAACCAGGCAAGGTCGCGCACGGGCCGTGGTCGAACGCGTAACAAAGACCGGCAAGCGCGGCGGGGAGCGCGTGGCTCCCCGGTCGAGACAGATTGTCCGCCTGCTCGGCCAGGAGGCGGGCAAGCTGCAATATCTGTCGCCGGGCTCGCGCCCGGCCGACATGACCTTCGGCCGCTTCTTCAATTCGACCTTCGTCTCGACCAGCCGCCGCTTCGTCTATGTCAAGAACGACAAGGCGGGCAGCTCCTTCATCATCCGCTCGCTGACCCGGAGCGAGAAGCGGGCGCAGCGCATCCAGCACCGGACGCCCTTCCTCAATCGCCAGGCCAACCCGCTGCTGACGCCGGCCGAGCTGACGCCGCGGCAGTGGGAGCGGGCGCTTGCCCATTTCTTCGTCTTCACCTTCAGCCGTAACCCGTTCAGCCGGACGCTGTCCTGCTATCTCGACCGGATTGTCGGGCGCGACGAATCCTATTTCGTCCTTCAGAAGCGCATCGGATTCGCTGACGGGGCCAAACCCTCCTTCGCCGAATTCCTCGAAATGCTCGGCGAGGATGGCGTGCTCGACCTCGACACGCACTGGAAGCCGCAATACAGGAATATTGCCTACGACTATTTCAACTACGGCTTCGTCGGCCATTTCGAGAATTTCGGCGTCGAGTTCCCCGCGCTTCTGAACTGGCTCTACGGCCGCAAGGCCAAGCTCGGCGAGGTGCGCCAGGGGACGTCGGCGACGAAGCAGCTGACGGATTACTATGACGACCGGACGGTCGCCCTGGTGCGGGACCTCTATGGCCGGGACTTCGAGCTCTTCGGCTATGACGAGACGGCGCCGCTCCGGGTGGAGCCGATCCGGGGCAACAACATGGATTTCGTCGCGAAGCGCCGGAGGCTCGGCCGCGCCGCGTGACGTTCCGAAGTCGCGAATAGAGGGACAGGAGGGCGAGCGGTGACAGTCTTCAGGATCGGTATCATCGGCCTCGGCAAGATCACCGAGGACCAGCATCTGCCGGTCATCGCGGCGAACCCGGTTTTCGAACTCGCGGCGGTGTCGAGCCAGCGCGGCATCACCGTCGATGGCGCCCCGACCTTCCGCACCCCCGCCGAGATGTATGCCGCGGTGCCCGAGCTCGATGCGGTCGCGGTCTGCACGCCGCCGCAGGTCCGGCATGTCTACGCCCGCGAGGCGCTTGCCGCCGGCAAGCATGTCCTGCTCGAGAAGCCGCCGGCCGCGACGATCAGCGAGCTCGGCGACCTCACCGCCTTCGCCGCGGAGCAGGGCCGCGTCCTCTTCACCACCTGGCATTCGCAATATAACGCCGCCGTCACCCATGCCCGCGACCTGCTGGCGCGGCAGACGGTGAAGCGGATGGCAATCACCTGGAAGGAGGATGTCCGCCGCTGGCATCCGGGCCAGAAGTGGATCTGGACCGCCGGCGGCTTCGGTGTCTTCGATCCGGGGATCAACGCCCTGTCGATCGTCACCGAGATCATGCCGGCCCCGGTCTTCGTCAGGAAGGCCGAGCTCACCTACCCGGAGAATTGCGATGCGCCGATCGCCGCTTCGCTCGAATTCGCGACGAGTGGCGCGTTCGAAAGCCTGACGGCGGAATTCGACTGGCGGCAGACCGGCCCCCAGACCTGGGAAATCGCCATCGAGACCGGCGACGGGACGGAGCTCACGCTGTCGGACGGCGGCGCAAAGCTCGAGGTCAATGGCGTCCTCGATGTCGAGCGCCCGCCGCACGAGTATGAAGACATCTACATCCGCTTCGCCGAGCTGCTGCGTGACAAGCGGTCGCTCGTCGACGAAGCGCCGCTCCGGCTGGTAGCGGATTCGTTTCTCATCGGCCGCCGCGTCACGACCGACCCGTTCTACGACTGACGCCTGCCCGGATGGAGTGAAGCCGTGGCTACACGCGGATTTTTCGGACGAAGGCCTTCGGATCAGGACGCCGCGCGGCTGCCTCCGGGGCAGTACAAGACCGAGGACTTCCCGGTGCTGTCAGCCGGGGCGACGCCCTATGTCGACATCAGGAGCTGGCGCTTCGCCCTCAAGCACGGCCCGCGGCAGCTCGCCTCCTGGAGCTGGGAGGAATTCGACCAACTGCCGAAGACCGCCTTCAGGCGCGATATCCACTGCGTCACCAAATGGAGCAAGTTCGACACCAACTGGGAGGGGGTGTCGATCGACGACCTGCTGGCCGCCGCCGGCATCGAGGCGCCGACCGGCTACCTGCTCGCCCATTCCGTCGACGGTTATTCGACCAATGTCCCGCTCGCCGATCTCGCCGGCGGCAAGGCGATGGTGGCAACCGCCTATGAGGGACTGCCGATCTCGCCAGATCATGGCGGGCCGGCGCGGCTGCTCGTTCCGCATCTCTATTTCTGGAAGTCGGCGAAGTGGGTGAACGGTCTGCAATTCACCGAGCGCGACGAGCCGGGCTTCTGGGAGTTGCGCGGCTATCACATCTACGGCGACCCCTGGCGCGAACAGCGCTTCACCGGCGATTGACGCGGCATGGCCGTGGAGCGGATCGCGTGGCAGGACGCGACAATCACCGCGATCGAGACGCAGACGCCGACCGTCAAGAGCTTCTGGCTCGAACCTGCGGCACCCTTCGTTTTCGTCGCCGGACAGCATGTCGATGTCCGCCTCACCGCGCCGGATGGCTACCAGGCCGAGCGCAGTTATTCGATCGGCTCCGCGCCCGGGGGCGGGGCGATCGAGCTGGTCATCGAGCGCCTCGACGACGGCGAGGTCTCGAGCTTCTTCCATGACATCGCCGAGACCGGTGACGCTATAGAGATCCGCGGTCCGATCGGTGGCCATTTCAACTGGTCGCCCGGCGATCCCGGTCCGGTGCTGCTGGTCGGCGGCGGCTCCGGCGTGGTGCCGCTGGTGTCGATGCTGCGCCGGCGAGCGGCGGCGGCGCCGGAGGAGCGCTTCTCGCTCGTCTATTCGGCGCGGAGCTGGGACGAGGTCATCTTCCGCGACGAGCTGATGCGCCGGGCGCGGGAGGAGGAGGGCTTCTCTCTCGCCCTGACGCTCACCCGCGAGATCGCGCCGTTCCCCGGGGTCGGCTCCGGCCGGATCGACCGGATGCTGCTTGCCGAGACGCTTGCCGGATTCGGCGAGATGATGCCGGCGCTCACCTTCGTCTGCGGCTCGAATGCCTTCGTCGAGGTCGCGACGATGCTCCTCCTCGAGCTCGGGCTTCCCTTCGAAAGCATCCGCACCGAACGTTATGGCGGTGCCCATGCGGAAGGCACGGGCGGCGGGGTTCCCGACGCCTAGGCCGCCGCCGCCTTCTTCTCGGACTCCGGGCTATTCTACCAGCGGTCGGGCCTACAGGTTTCAGCACGCAGTGGATGTGATTGGGGTCACAGACACGGTCGTCCCTAGCGAATAGGCGTCGCGCCTCCATTCGCTGAAATCGAAGGACGATCGATCGTGACGACGACCCCGACCACCTGGAAAGGCCTGCACGAAGCCAACCAGACAGATGCCGGTAACCAGACTGACGCCGCTATCGTCGATATCGGCATGGGCCGGTATGTGGTGGTGTGGACAGAGCTATCCGGCGGCCCGATCGGGACGGACCCCGGCCAGGATCTCGTCGGCCAGATCTTCGACGCCGAGGGCAACCCGGTCGGCAACGAGTTCCAGGTCAACCAGACTTATTTCAACGACAACGAGCACAACGCGGCTTTGGCTGCCCGGCCGGGCGGCGGCTTTGTCGTCGCCTACGAGGATACCGACGGCGGCGGCACGTCAATCCGCGTGCAGGCCTATGACGTCAACGGCAACCTGGTCTTCGGTGGACCGTCCACCATCGCCGAGGATCTCGGCGACGACTACGCCAATCCGTCGATCGCAATGAATGCCGATGGCAGCTATCTCGTCACCTACGAGCGGACCAACGGCGCCGGCGACACCGACATTCTTGCCCGCATCGTAGACGACACCGGGGCGGTCAGCGTCGAGCATACTATCTACGACGAAGCCGACGACACGTTGCGCCCTGACGTCGCGACCCTTTCCAACGGCAGCTATGTCGTGGTCTTCGACGACGAGAATGTCGGCGACAGCGGCAACCACGATGCCAAGTTTCAGATCGTCAGCTCCGCCGGAGTGGCCGGTACCGGTGGGACGATCGCAAGCGGCGCCGCCGACCAGTCGGACGTCCACGTCGCGGCCCTCGCCGGCGGCGGCTTCGTTGCGGTCTGGACGGAAGCCGGGGGCGACGGCAATGGCGACGGTATCGTCGCTCGACTCTACGGAAATGATGGCGTTCCGGACACAGATGCCTTCGTCGTCAACAGCTCGACCACCGGCGTGCAATACGCGCCCGACGTCACTGCGCTTGCCGACGGTGGCTTCGTTGTCGTCTGGGACGACAATAATGCCGGTGTCGAGCACGGCCAGCGCTTCGATTCGGACGGCGATATGGTCGGTACGGAATTTGTCGCCGGCAATCTCGGCGCAGAGATGGAACCTGTCGTCGCCAGTCTCAGCGACGGCCGCTTCATCGTCGGCTTCGAGCAGGTCGGCGGCCCCGACACCGATATCCACGTGACGATCTTCGATCCCCGCGAGAATGTCATCAACGGCGACGGCGAGGACAACGTCATCACCAGCCGGCTCGAAGGCGCCACCGTCAACGGTTTCGGCGGGGCCGATACTCTGCTTGGCCAGAAGGGCGACGACACGCTTGATGGTGGCATCGGCGTCGACGTGATGCGCGGCCGGGCCGGCAACGATGTCTACTTCGTCGACGAGGTCCTGGACCAGGCCATCGAGGCGGCCGGTGAGGGAACCGATCTCGTCATCAGCAGCGTCTCATACGCCCTCGGCGCCAATGTCGAGAACCTGACGCTGACCGGCGGTGCGGTACAGGGCATTGGCAACGGGCTCGCCAACGTCTTCACCGGCAACGCCCTCGCCAATACCTTCTTCACCTTCGACGGCAACGACTGGCTCGATGGCGGAGCGGGCGCCGACAACATGAATGGCGGCACCGGCAACGACATCTACTTCGTCGACAATGCGGGCGACAAGGCGATCGAGAATGCCGGTGCCGGCACGGACACGGTCGTCAGCAGCGTTTCCTTCACCCTCGGCGCCAATGTCGAAAACCTGACGCTGACCGGTTCGGCGACACACGGTACGGGCAACGATCTCGCCAACCTGATCATCGGCAATGGGTCCGCCAACACGCTGTCCGGCCTCGGCGGCAATGACCGTTTCCGGGCCGGTGCCGGCAACGACACCGTCTATGGCGGCGCCGGCGACGACTATATCGACGGCAGCACCGGCGCGGACGTGATGCGCGGCGGTGCCGACGACGACACCTATGTGGTCGACAATGCCGGCGACCAGGTGATCGAGACTATCGGCGAGGGGATCGATCTGGTCACAAGCAGCGTGACCTTCGTCCTGGGCGCCAATGTCGAGAACCTGACCCTCGCCACCGGGGCCGGCGACATCGACGGGACCGGCAACGTGCTCGCCAACACGATCACGGGCAATGACGGTGCGAACAAGCTTCTCGGTCTCGGCGGCGGCGACACCCTGGTCGCCGGTGCCGGCGACGACAGGGCACGGGGCGGCAAGGGCTCCGATATCCTCCTCGGCGGTGACGGCAGGGACAAGCTCTATGGCAACGGCGGCAAGGACAAGATCGCCGGCGGCCTCGGCAAGGACAAGCTGCTCGGCAA
>JAGRKY010000279.1 GCA_020442095.1 Bauldia sp. | reverse complement strand
TTCGGCCGCGACCGGCGCTATCCGATCGTCAACAAGTTCCGCGACCGGGGCTGACCGCGCCGCTCCCGGCGATTGCCGGGTTAGCGATGCAGGCCGAGATCGGTGGTGATCGCCTCGTCGCCGAGTTCCTCGGCGTCTTTCTTCTCTTCGGACGGATCCTCCAGCGGATTTTCGCCGCCGGGCGTGTCCTCGAGCCCTTCGGCGGCGAGCCGCCGCTTGCGAAGGATCTCCGCTGCCTTCTGCTTGTCGGTCTTCATCGTTGCTTCCTCCTTTGGTGCCGGCACCGGGGCCTTGGCCGGCCCGCATGGCAACCCGCATCCAGGTTCACGATGCCCGTCGATACTACATCGAAAGAAGCCCGCCCGGCCAATCGCCGGCGCGCGTCTTCGCCATTGACCCGCCGAGTCGCCGGATTCATACTTCGCGCGACCTTCAAGTGATTTGTTCGCAAAGGCCTGCACCGGCGCACACCGTGTCGGAAAGAACGGGCCGGGGAGGGGTCCCAAACACGGAGCGGCCGGGGCGTCCGGCCAGTGCGAGGACCTTGCGGATGCGATATTGGCGGACATTGGCGCTCGCGGCGACCGCGATGCTGGCGCATTCGGCCGGCGCCTCGGCCGAAACGGGCAACTGCGCCGCGCTCGAGGCGCGCCTCGCGTCGATCGACCGGGCGAGCGACGACTACTGGGACAACGGCTTCCGCGACACCGAGGCGGCGATCGACCGCGGCCAGGAGGAACTCGACACCGCGATGCGCCAGGCGCGGCGCGCCGGCTGCTACGGCGGGACGATGTTCCGGCCGCGCGGTGCGGGCAGCGACTGCTCCGCCCTGATCAGCCGCGTCGACCGGATCCAGGCGGAGCTTCGCCAGGAGCAGCGGCGCCACCATTCGGTCAGCGAGGATCCCTACAGCGTCGAACGCGAGCGGTCCGAGGTCGTCGGCCAGCTGGTCACCAACCAGTGCGGCGACTACGCCTCCTACGAGCGCGGCGGCCGCCGCCATACCGGTGTCTTCGCGTCGGTCTTCGGCAGGTCGGGCTCCTACGACGGCGTGCGCTTCTATGGCGGCGGCTACGACAGTCCCTTCGACGGTGGCTTCGACGGCGGCACCTACCGGACCCTCTGTGTCCGGACCTGCGACGGCTACTATTTCCCGATCAGCTTCCAGGCCACGGCCGGCGAATTCGGACGCGACGAGGCGGCGTGCCATGCGCAATGCCCGACCGCCGACGTGTCGCTCTACGTCTACCGGAACCCGGGCGAGGACGCGACGCAGATGGTTTCGATGGCCGGTGAGCCTTACACGGCCCTGCCGACCGCCTTCCTCTATCGGACGCGGTATATCCGGGCCTGCAGTTGCGGGGCGGTGCCGGCGGATGCCCATGCAGCGACCCCGATCCCCGCGCCGGTTGCCCCGGCGCCGCCGCCGCTGGTCGCGGAGATGCATGACGGTGTCCTGACGATTGCCCCGGCGCCCCCGCCACCGGAGGAGCCGGCCGTCGCATCACCCGGGCCGGTTCCGGTCGATCCGCCGCCAGCCGCCACAGCCGGTGCGTCCCGCGACGACTACGTCGCGCCTTTCTCGATGAAGGCTCCCGACAGGCCGAGCGCCACGCCGGCGCCACCGGCGCCTGATCCGGGCCGCAAGTCTGTCCGGGTCGTCGGTCCGCCGAGCTACCTGACCACCGACTGACCGTTCCCGGCCGCCTGTGCCATATCGGAACAGGCAACCCGTTGAACAAATTGTGAAACCTTTTGTGATAGGGATCACAGCAAGGCGGCCCGAGGTTTGCCATCTTTGCAGGATGTTATGCATCCTCGCGATTCACGGGATCGCGAATTTTCTTATCTGCTACAGTATCTTGCCGCAATGCGGCTGGGGGAGCATCAGGGGACGTGAGGTCAGGTTTCGTCAATTGGCGTGAGCGCCGTGCTGTTTTTCGTGCCGCTGCGGTCGGCGCGGTTGTGGCGCTTGCCGGTTGTTCCTCGATGACCATGACCAAGGACGGTCAGCCGATCGATCCCCTGGTCCTCGCCATGTATGCACCGGTTCAGGGCGAGCCTTTCCCGGTTCCCGCCATCCCGGTCAACAAGGTCGATTCCAAGCTCTTCCGGCAGACGGTGCCGACGCCGGCCAAGGTCACCGCGGCGCCCGGGACGATCGTCGTCGACCCCTACGACAAGTTCCTCTACCTGGTGCAGGACGGCGGCGAGTCGATCCGCTACGGCATCGGGGTCGGCAAGCAGGGCTTCGCCTGGGCCGGCCAGGCACAGATCGAGGACAAGCAGCACTGGCCGAAGTGGTTCCCGCCGGTCGAGATGCAGGCCCGCGACGAGCATGCCGCGAAATACCCCAACGGCATGGACGGCGGCCCCGAAAACCCGCTGGGTTCGCGCGCCATGTATCTCTACGAGGGCAACTGCAAGAACGGCAACATCCGCACGCCGCAGTGCCGGGACACGCTCTATCGCATCCATGCGACCACCGAGCCGCTGTCGATCGGCAAGGCGGTGTCGAGCGGCTGTATCCGGATGTGGAACCAGGACGTGATAGACCTTTACGACCGGGTCGAGCTCGGTACCAAGGTCGTGGTCCTTCCCCCGCCGGAGGGTGCCGCGCCGGCCGTCGCCGGCGCCGACAACAGTTCGCCAGCGGTGATCCCGATCGGCCCGGCAGGTCCGACGACGCCCGGCGCCGAGCCGGTAGCCGTCTCCCTGCCCAACAGCTCGACGATCTGATCCGGCCTTTCGCCGAGAGCCCCAAGGCACCGCGAGCGGTTTGACCAACAACGGTCACGCCTGCCAGGATTGCCGTGTTTCCCCGGAGGAGCGGCGCGGCCATGTCGGCGGTTTTTATAAGCTACTCGGCGAAGGACCACTTTTTCGCGGAGTTGGCGCGTCACAGGCTCGACGCTGCCGGCATCCCTGTATGGGTGGACAAGACGAACCTGAGGGCAGGCGACGACTGGCGCCAGGAGATCGACAAGGGAATCAGCGACTGCTTCGCCGTGCTGGTCGCGCTTAGCGCCGATTCCGTCAAGTCGGCCTATGTGACCTACGAATGGGCCTCGGCCATTGGCAGGGAAAAGCCTCTTGTGCCGGTTCTCCTCAACGACTGCGAGCGCCACCCGCGCATCGAACCGATCCAGTACATCGACTTCTCGAACGCCGCACACCAGCCGTGGCAACAGCTAATCGACCGGATCAAGGATATCCTGGAGAACGCCGAACTGCCGGCCGAAGAGGAGGAGCCCGGAACCGAGGCTGCCGTCGGCACAGCGGAGCCGGCCCGTCGGAGCGAGGAAGCGAGAGCGGCCGATCAGGTTGTGGCCTATCTCGATCGCCACGGTTTCCAGATGGTCAGCTTCGAACGAATTCGCGAAGCGATCGATCCCGGCTACGACAACACGTTTCTCGAACAGGTTATCTCCTCAAATCCGACCGTATTTCGCCGCGCGAAGCTGAGGGGCGAAAGGCGCGGCATGGCAAAGGTCTAGGAGCAGTCTTTTCGCCCTACCGCACGATGCGAATACGCTTCGCCGCCCTTGTGATCCCGGTGTAGAGCCACCGCGCCGCATTCTCGCGAAAGGCGAAGCTCTCGTCGAACAGGATGACGTCGTCCCACTGCGAACCCTGCGCCTTGTGCACAGTGAGCACATAGCCGTAGTCGAAGGCGTCCGAGCGGCGGCGCGCCGGCGCCGCCAGCGCCTCCGCCGTTCCATCGAAATAGGCCGGATTGACCGACACGACCGTATTGGCGCGGCCGGTTGCGCCGTCCTCCGGCGTCAGCGCGTAGCGCAGCAGCCCCTTGCGCGGCGCCCGCACCTTGTCGACGCGCCACAGGCTGCCGTTGAGAAGGCCGCGTTTGCGGTCGTTCCTGAGGCAGACGAGGACGTCGTCGGCGACCGGATTGGGTGTGGTGCGCCCCAGCAGTTCGCGGATACGGCCGTTGTAGTTGCGGCGCGTGACGTTGCGGCCGACCAGCACCTGGTCGGCGCCGGTGACCGCTTCCGGGTCGATCTCGTCGCGTGAGATCACCGCGCTTTCGCCGTAGACGCCATAGTCGAGCCGTCCGCCTTCCCGGACGATCATCGACAGGCGGACGATCGGATCGCCCTCGGCCTGGCGGTGGACCTCGGTTAGCATGACGTCGGGCGACGCATCGGTGAAATAGCCGCCGCCGGCAACCGGCGGGAGCTGTGCCGGGTCGCCGAGGACAAGCACCGGGGTTCCGAAGGACAGGAGGTCGCGGCCGATCTCCTCGTCGACCATCGAGCATTCGTCGATGACGATCAGCGAGGCTTTCGCCGCCGCACTGTCGTCGTTGAGAACGAAGGTCGGGCCCGTTTCGTCCTCGCCGCGCATCCGGTAGATCAGGCTGTGGATGGTTCCGGCGCCCTTGCAGCCCTTGCCGCGCATGACATGGGCGGCTTTGCCGGTATAGGCGGCGAAGAGGGTAGGGCCGTCGACGCTATCGGCGAGATGCCGGGCAAGAGTCGTCTTGCCGGTTCCGGCATAGCCGAAAAGACGAAACACCGGCTCTTCGCCGGCCTTCAGCCAACGGGCGACTGATTTCAGTGCCGAATCCTGCTCGCGCGACCACTGCATGGGAGGTGGTCTAGACGAGGCATCGGCATCCGGCCAGCCCACCGGGCCGGCCGGCGGTGTCGGCTCGCTGCTAGACGATCAGGAAATCGCCGTAGCTGATGTCGTGTTGGCCGGTGAACTTGGCGAAAAGCACCTTCGAGTCGCCGCCGGCGCCATCCGCATCATAGTAGAGCTTCTGCTTGGCCTCGCGGAAGATGAGGTGCTGGTCCGCGGTCGTGGCATTCTTGCCAACGACGAAATTCTTGCTCGAGATGCCTTCGCCTTCCATGCCCTTGAAGGCGGTGAAGATATTGGAGTCGAGCCAGATCGAGTCGGTGCCGCCGCCCTTGTTTTGCAGGTAGTCCCAGTCCCTGATCGTGTCGACATTGTTCTTGGCGCTGAGCTTCGCGTCGAAGACGAAGGCGTCGTTACCGGTATATCCCTTGAGAATGTCGTTGCCCTTGCCACCATGCAGCTCGTCGTCACCGCCGTAGCCGATCATTTTGTCCCGGCCTTTGAAGCCATAGAGCTTGTCGTCATTGAAGGAGCCGAGAATCCCGTCCGGGCCCCCGAACATCTTCGGGATGTAGTTGTGCCATTTGGCGCTGCTGCCGTAGACGGCGTCGAGGAACTTGTCGACCTTCACGTCCATGTGCGAGATGTGGTACAGCTCGTCACCGCCATATTCCTTGACGATGACGCCGAACAGCTTGCCGTCTTTGACCTTGTTGTGCTTGTCGAGCTTGAAGTGGCCCTGCAGCCGGACTTCGATGCCGTTCTTGACGACAACCAGCTCGCCATTGTCTTCGCCGAAGGAGCGGTGCTTCAGCGTATCCTGGATTTCGGTGAGCTTGCTGTTGTCGGTGCCTGATGTGGCGTCGAATGTCGACATGATACTACGAATCCCCTCGGGCCGGCCCCATGCGGCCGCACACACTCTCGTTGGCGGTCAATCGTGTCAAGATTTTGCCACGACGCGCCCCGCCCAGCCTTATTTTTGTCGTCCGGCGGCAAGTGCGGCCAGATAGACCAGAGCGCTCAGCGCTGTAATGCAGAAACTGACCGGCCAGTCGGTGTAATAGGCGACGACGATGCCGAGCCAGGCCTGGCCGACGCCGAGCGCGCAGGCCAGCGCGATGCCCGGCCATAGCCGGGACGTGAGACGCTGCGCCGCGGCGGGCGGCCCGACCAGCAGCGTGAAGACGAGGAGCACGCCGACGATCTGGACCGACTGGGCGACCGCGAGCGCGACCACGGCGAGGAACAGAGTCCCGACCAGCCGCAGCGAGACGCCGCGGGCCTCCGCCAGTTCGGGCTGGAGGGTGGCGAAGAGCAGCGGCCGGCCGATCGCCGCCAGCGCCGCCAGCGCCGCAATGGCAAGCAGGACCAGCCAGCCAAGCATGGTCGACGAAACCGCGAGCACGTTGCCGAACAGGATGGCGGTCGCCTGGAGCGTCGTCGCGGTGTTGAGGTTGAGGAAGAGGAGGCCGAAGCCAAGCGCGAGCGTCAGCACGATGCCGATCGCGACATCCCGGCCGCTCAGCTTCTCGCCAAGCAGCCCCATGGCCGAGCCGGCCGCCAGGGTGAAGGCGAGCATGCCCCAGAGCGGTCCGACCCCGACGAGCGCCGCGCCGGTCGCCCCGGCAAAGCCGACATGGGAGAGGGCATGGCCGGCGAAGGTCTGCCCGCGCAGGACCAGGAAATAGCCGACCGCCCCGGCGACGACGGCGACGATGCCGCTCGCCGCGAAGGCACGCAGCAT
>JAGRKY010000278.1 GCA_020442095.1 Bauldia sp. | reverse complement strand
CTTCACCATGGTGCGGGGAGAGGACGCATGAACGCCGACGCGCTGAGCGGCGGCTTCGCTACCCCGGTCTTCGATGCGCAGGCCGTGTTCCGGATCGTGCTCGACGTGCTGTCGCGGCCGGGTCGGGTCGCCGCGCTGTCGCCGGTGGTCGCGCCGCCGTCGCCACTGAATGCGACCGCCGGCGCGGTGCTCGCCGCGTTGGCGGATCAGGACACGCCGGTCTTCCTCGACGCAGCGCTTCAGGCGAGCGATGCGGTGGCGACGTGGATCGGCTTCCATACCGGTGCGCCGATCGTCGCCGATCCCGGGCAGGCGGTCTTCGCGGTAATCGCCGATCCTCAAGGCATGCCGCCGCTCTCGGCCTTCGGGCAGGGGAGCGACGACTATCCCGACTGCTCGACGACGGTGATCCTGCAGGTGGAGGATTTCGAGGGGGTCACCCCCTGGCGGCTTGCCGGGCCCGGCATCGACGGTTCGGCGGACTTCGCGCCCGGGCCGGTGCCGGCGGACATGATCGAACAGCTCGCCGCCAACCGTGCCCGATTCCCGCGCGGGGTCGACCTGATCTTCGCGGCGCCCGGCTCGCTTGCGGCGCTGCCCCGCTCGACGCGGGTGACGAGCGGAGGCGGGTGACGGCCGATGTATGTCGCAGTCAAGGGCGGCGAGGCCGCGATCAGGAACGCCCACCGCCTGCTTGCCGAGGAGCGGCGCGGCGACCGGGAGCTGCCGGCGATGACGGTCGCCCAGATCGCCGAGCAGCTGACGCTTGCCGTCGACCGGGTGATGGGCGAGGGGTCGCTCTACGACCGGCGGCTCGCGGCGCTGGCGATCAAGCAGGCGCGCGGGGACCTGATCGAGGCGATCTTCCTGATCCGCGCCTATCGCACGACGCTGCCGCGCTTTGGCGCGAGCCGGCCGCTGGACACGGGCCGGATGGTCGTCGAGCGGCGGATCTCGGCGACTTTCAAGGACCTGCCGGGCGGCCAGATGCTCGGACCGACCTTCGACTATACCCACCGGCTGCTCGACCCGGCGCTGGAGGATGACGCGGCGGCCGAACCCTTGGCGACGGCCGAAGCCGATGACGAAGCGGTGCCGCGGGTCACCGACCTGCTTGCCGGCGAGGGGCTGATCGAGCCGGACGGCGGCGACGGCGACGCAGCACCGGCCGACCTGACGCGCGAGCCGCTTTCTTTCCCGGCGGAGCGTGATCTCCGCCTCCAGGCGCTCGCCCGGGGCGACGAGGGCTTCCTGCTGGCGCTCGGTTACTCGACCCAGCGCGGCTATGCCCGCAGCCATCCCTTCGCTGCCGAGATCCGCATGGGGGAGGTCGCGGTCGAGATCGAGGTGCCGGGCCTTGATTTCCCGGTGTCGATCGGCCGGATCAAGGTGACCGAGTGCCAGATGGTCAACCAGTTCCGCGGGAGCGCCAAGGCGCCGCCGCAGTTCACCCGGGGCTACGGGCTGGTCTTCGGCCATGCCGAGCGGAAGGCGATGGCGATGGCGCTCTGCGACCGGGCGCTTCGTGCCCGCGAGTTCGGCGAGGACCTGGTTGCGCCGGCCCAGGACGAGGAATTCATGCTTTCCCATTCCGACAACGTGCAGGCAACGGGGTTCGTCGAGCATCTCAAGCTGCCGCATTACGTCGACTTCCAGGCCGAGCTGGACCTGCTTCGCCGGCTAAGGGCCGAGTGGGAGGAAGCGGCGGCCGAGGAAAGGGAGGCGGCGGAATGAGGGGTGATGCTCGCGGTCTTGGGTCTTGCGTCCTTCGAGGCTCGCGCTTTGCGCGAGCACCTCAGGATGGCGGGGTGGGTTCTGAAGCTGGCGGGGCGGGCGCTTCGCGACGCCGGGATGTCGAGGCATTGCCGGAGTCATGGCGTGACAATTCGGACCGATCGCCCCTCGTCGCCATCCTGAGGTGCCCGGACATCGTCCGGGCCTCGAAGGACGCACAGCGGTCCGGAGCCGGGCATGGCTGAGTCGCAAGAAGCGTTGCCCGAGGCGGCCTATAACTTCGCCTATCTCGACGAGCAGACCAAGCGGATGATCCGGCGGGCGCTGCTCAAGGCGGTGGCGATCCCCGGCTACCAGGTGCCCTTTGCCAGCCGCGAGATGCCGATGCCCTATGGCTGGGGGACGGGCGGGGTGCAGGTGACCGCCGCGGTGATCGGCCCCGACGACGTGCTCAAGGTGATCGACCAGGG
>JAGRKY010000023.1 GCA_020442095.1 Bauldia sp. | reverse complement strand
ATGGCGTTGAGCGGCGTGCGCAGCTCGTGGCTGATATTGGCGAGGAATTCCGACTTGGCGCGGTTGGCGTCCTCGGCGCGATTCTTCTCTTCCGCATATTTCTCGGCGAGCTCGACCATCTGCTGCGCCTGCATCTCGAGCTTCTGGCGCGACTGGCGGAGGTCGGCGATGGTCGCCATCAGCCGGCGTTCGCCGTCGATCAGCTTGGCCTCATGGCGCTTGAGCTGGGTGATGTCGGTGCCGACCGAGACGAAGCCGCCGTCCTTGGTGCGGCGCTCGTTGATCTGCAGCCAACGGCCGTCCTCGAGCTGGAGCTCGAAGCTTCGCGCGCCTTCCTCCGGCCGGCCATCGGCGACGACCTGGGCCCGGACCAGCGGCTTGCGGCCGGCGGCGATGACGTCGGCATAGGGCGTGCCGGGCGCCAGCGCCGAATCCGGCATGCCATGGAGCTGCTGGTATTTCGAATTACACATGACGAGGCGGTTGTCGGCGTCCCACAGGACGAAGGCTTCCGAGATCGTCTCGATGGCGTCACGGAGGCGGATGTCGGCCGTCTTCGACCGCTCGACCAGCCGCATCTGCTCGGTGACGTCGACGGCAATGCCGATCAGGTGCGGCCCGCCGCTGTCGCGATCGACCAGCTCGGCGCGGGCGCGGAGCCAGATCCAGCGGCCCTCGGCATGGCGCATCCGGAACATCTGGTCGACGGTCGCCTCGCCGGCTTCGTAGAGGGACTCGGCGAGCGCCATCAGGTCGCCGTCGTCGGGGTGGATCAGGCTGGCTACCTCGCCGAAGCCGATCAGCGTGTCGCGCGGCTCGAGGCCGATGATCTCGAACATCGACCGCGACCAGAACATCCGGCCGCTGGCAAGGTCCCAGTCCCACAGCCCGCAGCGACCTCGGGCCAGCGCCATCTCCGACCGCGCCTGGGTTTCGGAGTAGATCTGATCGGCCTCGGCGGCGCGGCTCGCCTGGGCGAAATAGCCGTAGAGGATGACCAGCAGGATGGCGCTCGTCCCCATGAAGATGGCGACGTTGAGCGAGACATCGGCGCGCCAGCTGTCATAGACGCTGACCAGCGGCGCGACGACCGCGACATCGCCGACTCCGCCTTCGAGATGGTGGACCGTGGCCAGCGCCGAGGTGCCGTCGGCCAGCGTGATCTCGAGCACCCCGGCGCGAATGCCGAAGATGGTCAACGGCTGGGCTTCACCGAGGATCCGGACGAGCGGCATGCCTTCGGTTTCGGTATCGCGGGGCGCGGTCGCGACGATCATCCCGTCCTGGTCGGTGACGTAGATGCGGCGGCCGCTATGGGTGGCGCTCGGCGGCAGGGTGGCGGAGAGCGTCGCCCGGATCGCGTCGGTGCCAACCGGCTCGCCTGCCGGATGGGCCTTGTCGAGCGCGCTGGAAAGCACCGAGGCGATAAGCCCCATCGTCTCGCGCGCGTCGAATTCGCGCTGCGCCTTGTGCTGATAGAGCTCAACGAAACGCGCGGCCCCGACGATCATCAGGAAGATGACGATGAGGATCGGGATGAGCCGGCGCAGCAGCGGCTCGGCGGAGAGCAGTTTCTCGTATGCCGGATGGGCGAGGAGCCTTGCATGCCCGGAAATGGCAGCCCGCTTGGGGAGCCTGATCCCGGCCAAAGTCGATCGCTTCGCGACAGACGGCTCGACTGCCTCTGCCCGCGCCATGCGAGGCCCCCTCGATTTGTGTCTACTTGGCTTCGGAGTACGCCACGCCCCGAATCACTTCATTTGAATCGAGGCGAATCGCCATGTCCAGAGCATTTAATTAAAAATTTACGAGTTGGAGACCGTCGGCATTTTGGTCGGGTCGAAGGGCCGGTTCGTCGCGGCGACGCGGCGGTGGGAGCGGCTCAGGCGAGTGTGCGGGTGACGATGTCGCGGGTATCCGAGGAGAGATCGTCGCTCGCGGCAATGCGCTGCAGGGCCTTTTCTGCGAGCGCGCGCCGACCCGCCTCGAGTGCCTTCCACGAGCGGAAGGTGACCAGCAGGCGCGCGGCTGTCTGCGGGTTGCGCCCGTCGAGGGCGAGAATGAAGTCGGCGACGAAATCGAAGCCGGCGCCATCGGCCCGGTTGAACTGGGTCTGGTTGCCGCCGGCGAAGCCTCCGACCAGGGCGCGGATGCGGTTCGGATTGGTCATCGAGAAGGCGGCATGGCCGGTCAGCTCCCTGACCCTGCCGAGAGTCGCCTCGGCCGGCACGATCGCCTCCATGGTCAGCCATTTGTCGAGCACCAGCGGATCGTTGCGATAGCGCGCGTAGAAGGCGTCGAGCGCCGCGAGCCGCTCGTCGAAGGCGTTGGCGGCGAGGATCGAAAGGGCGGCGAGCCGATCGGTCATGTTGTCGGCGGCCTCATAGCGGGTGACCACCCGGTCGATGGCATCCCGCGAGCCGTCGCCGACCGACAGCCCGAGGGCGGCATTGGCCAGCGCGCGGCGGCCGGCGGACGCCGCATCCGGGCTGTAGTCGCCGGCGCCGGACATGCCGTCGGCGACGCCAGCGAGGCGATCGCCGATCCGCTCGGCGATCATCGCGACAAGGCGCTTGCGGGCGGTGGCGATCGCGTCCGGGTCGATATCGGCGCCGATCTCGCGGGCGATGTCGGCCTCGCCGGGCAGCTGGAGGATCTGGGCGCGGAAGGCCGGCTCCAGGTCGTCATTCTCGGCGACCTCGGCAAGCGCTTCGGCAAAGGCCCCGTCGAGCTCGCTGGCCTGGCCGCTCCGCACGGCCGCGGTCTCGGCGGAAAGCATCGCGATGGCGATCTGCTGCGATGCGCGCCAGCGATTGAAGTCGTCCGCGTCGGTCCGCATCAGGAACAGGAGGTCGTCCGGGGAGAGGCCGGTCGCCAGCTTGACCGGTGCCGAGAAGCCGCGCAGCAGGGACGGCACCGGCGGCGACGACACGCCCGCGAAGACGAGCGTCTGCTCGGCCGCGGTCAGATGGATCACGTCGGCCTCGACGGCGCCGCCCGAGACCGAGGCGAAGGCGAGGTCGCCGCCATTCGGCCCGACCAGCCCGAAGCGGACCGGGATATGCATCGGCTGCTTGACGGGCTGTCCAGGCGTCGGCGGACAGGACTGCTTCAGCGAGAGCGTGTAGGTGCGATCGCCGGCATCGTAGCGGCCTTCGGCCGTGACCTCCGGCGTCCCGGCCTGCGCGTACCAGAGCTTGAATTGCGCCAGGTCCGTGCCCGTGGCGTCGGCGAAGCAGGCGAGGAAATCCTCAATGGTGACAGCCTGTCCGTCATGGCGGTCGAAATAGAGGTCCATGCCGGCGCGGAAGCCCTCGTCGCCGAGCAGGGCCTTCAGCATGCGGATCACCTCGGCGCCCTTGTCGTATACCGTCGCCGTGTAGAAGTTATTGATCTCGCTGTAGACTTCGGGCCGGACCGGATGGGCGAGGGGGCCGGCATCCTCGGGGAACTGGCGCGCCAGCAGGGTGCGGACGTCGGCGATCCGCTTGACCCCGCGCGAGCGCTCGTCGGAGGAAAATTCCTGGTCGCGGAAGACGGTGAGGCCTTCCTTCAGGCAGAGCT
>JAGRKY010000277.1:2233-3489 GCA_020442095.1 Bauldia sp. | reverse complement strand
GCGTCGTAGCTGTAGTCGTGGACGATCTCGAAGGGCGGCGGGTCGACCCAGAAGGCCGACGTCACATTGCCTTCCGGCACCGGCTTCAACAGCCGGCCGACCTTGGTCGACAGAACATATTCGTCGCGCGGAAAGCTGCGAAGCGACTCGCCGAGGCGATGCTCGGCGAGGCCGAGACCGTACATCGGCGCGGTATCGAAGTAGCGCAGGCCCGCGTCCCAGGCGCCCTTGATCACGGCGCGCGCGTCATCCTCCGTCACCGCCCGGAACTGGTTGCCGAGCGGCGCGGTGCCGAAGCCCATCCGCGTCACCTCGAGTGCCGTCCGGCCGAACTTCTTCTTGTCTGTCGGCTTCATGCCTTCGCTCCCGTTGTCTTATTTGATGAAAGGATATTTCGAGCGGTCGATGGTCAGCGATACCGCGAGAATGATGACGAAGCCCTTGACGATGTCCTGGGTGAAGCTGTTGACCCCGGTCACGTCCATGCCGTTGGTCAGGATGGCGATCACCAGCACGCCGAGGAACGTCCGGTGCGGCCCGCCGATGCCGCCGGAAAGCGCCGTGCCGCCCATCACCACGGCCGCGATCGAATTGAGGAGGAGGCCGCTGCCGGCCGTCGGTGTCCCGGCGCCGACCTGCCCGGTCAGCATGACGCCGGCCAGGCCGCAGATCGCGCCCGCCAGGACGAAGGCGAGGATCTTGTAGAAATTCACCGGAACGCCCGCATGCGCGGCGACGATCTCGCCGCCGCCGAGCGCGAAGAGATAGCGGCCGAGCTTGGTGCGGAAGGCGACGAAGGTCAGCACCGCGGTCGCGATCAGCGCGAACCAGATGACGTTGGGGATGCCGAGGAAGACCGAGCCGTTGACCAGGTCGAGCAGGAACTGGTTCTCGAACAGGATCGATTGACCTTGCGATATCTGGTTGGAGACGCCGATCAGGATCGAGAGCATGCCGAGGGTGACCAGAAAGGACGGCACCTTCAGCACGGTCACCAGGCTGCCGTTGATCAGCCCGACCAGCGCGCCGATGCCGACCCCGATCAGCGTCGCGCCGCCGACGCCGAGCGTATCGACCGACATCGCCACGAGGATGCCGGTCAGCGTCACCAGCGAGCCGACCGACAGGTCAATCGATCCGATCAGGATCACCATCGTTCCCGCCAGCGACACCATCAGCAGCACCGACGACTGGCGGCCGATATTCAGCGCGTTGGCGGTCGACAGGAAGAGCGGATTGACGAAGGAGAAATAGGC
>JAGRKY010000277.1:0-2172 GCA_020442095.1 Bauldia sp. | reverse complement strand
TTCCAGATACGCATTGCGCCTGCCGGCTTGTCGGCCATACTTGCCCCTATACCATTGCCGAAACCACGTCGACCTCGTGTGGCTTCGCTTCCTTCGGTGCCTCCACGACGGCGGAAATCGCGCCGTCTCGGAGAACGATGATTCGATTGGAGAGCCCGATCAGCTCGGGCAGGTTGTCCGAGACGAGGAGGACCGCCGCGCCCTTCCCGACGATTTCCCGGATCAGCGAATAGATGTCCTCCTTGGCGCCGACATCGAGCCCGCGGCCGGGATCGTCGAGGACGAGGATACGGACGCCGCCGGCCAGCCACTTGGCGAAGACGACCTTCTGCTGGTTGCCGCCGGAAAGCGTCCGGCAGGTCGCGTTCGGCCCCGGCGCGCGCACGTTGAGGCGCTTGATCCATTCCACCGTCAGCGCCCTGCCCCGCCGGGCAGAGATCATGCCGAGGAAGCGCAGGGCGATCAGCTTGAGGTTGGGCAGCGTCAGGTTCCAGTCGATGCTGTCGGTGCCGATGATGCCGGCGACGCTCCGCTCCGCCGGCACGAAGCCGATTCCGTGGCGAATCCCGTCGCGTCGTGATCCCGGCCGCAGCTTCTCGCTGCCGACCACCACCTCGCCCTCGCTCTGGGCCTCGGCTCCGGCGAGGATCCGCGCCAGCGTCGACTTGCCCGAGCCGAGAACGCCGGCGACCCCGAGCACCTCGCCCTCGCGAAGCTCGAGCGAAACGTCGCGGAGATGGCCCGGCTTGGAGATCCGGCTGGCGCGCAGCGCGACCTTCTCGCCCGGCTCGCGCTGGATCGCCTCGCGGTAGTATTCGGCGTCGCGCTGGCGGCCGACGATCAGCTCGTGCAGCCCGACTTCGTCGATCGTCGAGGTGGGACGCTGGTCGACGAGTGTGCCGTCCTTGAGCGCGACGAACTCGTCGCAGGTCGCGAAGATGTCGGCCAGGCGATGCGACACCAGGATGAAGGACGCGCGTTCGCGCCAGCGCTGGATGCCGTCGAAAAGCTTGGTGGTCTCGTTGTCGGAAAGCGCGCTGGTCGGTTCGTCGAGCAGGATGATCGGCTCGACCGGATAGACGCGGCTGAGCGCGAAGGCCTTGGCGATCTCGACCAGCTGGCGCTGTCCGAAAGGCAGCGTCCCGGTCAGCACGGTCGGGCTGACATCGACGCCGAGCTCGTCGAGCACCGCCTTCGCCTCGGCGATCATCGCGCTCTGGCGGAGGACGCCCGCGACTGTGAATTTCTCCTCCCGGCCGAGGAAGATGTTCTCGAAGACCGGGATGGTCGGGATCAGCCCCTGCTCCTGGAACACCGTCGCCACGCCGTGCCGCGCGGCCTCGGTCGGATGGCCGAAGCGCACGTGCTCGCCGCCGATCGCGATCGAGCCGGTATCCGGCCGGACGGTGCCGTTGATGATCGACAGGAGCGTCGACTTGCCGGCGCCGTTCTCGCCGACAAGGCCGAGCACGCGATGCCGGCGCAGCACGAAGCTGACCCCGCTCAGCGCCTTGGTGCCCGGGTAGGATTTCGAGATATCGGTGAGTTCGAGCGCCGGCGCAGTGGCCGGCTGGCCAACCGGATTTCCCGATTGGCCAGCCGCAGTTTGGTCGATCACTTGAACGGACCGCTCTTGTAGTGGTCGGCGTAGAGCTTGGTGACCGTGTCGAACTCGGACTTCCAGTCCGCGCCGGAATAGGCCGCGTTGAGCTTGTCCTTGCCTTCCGCGTCACCCCAATGCTCGACCGGGTCGATCGGGTAGATGTTGTTCTGCGGATCCCAGGAGTCGGGATTGAGGGTCCGGCTCATCTTCGCCCAGTCGAACGGGAATTCGGCGCTCTGGTAGATCTTCTGGTCGATCTCGGCCGCGGTATCGGCGGTCGCGGTGAGCGAACCCGTATACATCAGCCGCTCCGGCAGGCTCGCCTTCCAGCCCATCAGCGAGTCGAACAGCATCACCGCCGCGAAACCGGCCTGGTAGGGCGGCAGCGAGGTGTTGGTGGCGACGAACTGACCGCCCTTGGCGACTTCCTGCAGGCCTTCCGACAGACCGTCGATGCCGGCGACCTTCACATCGGTCAGGCCGCGCTCCTTGAGCACGCTGAGCGCGCCGAGCGCCATCGAGTCGTTCTGCGCGAAGACGCCCTTCATGTCCGGATAGGCGGTGACCAT
>JAGRKY010000276.1 GCA_020442095.1 Bauldia sp. | reverse complement strand
GCGAAGGTGTGGCAGTCGCCGTCGATGGTGATGCGGTAGGTCTTGCCGGCCCAGGTGCCGACCGGAGGTTGCAGATAGCCGACGAGGTCGTCGGCGTCGATCTGGTCCTTCACCCAGTCGGGCATCTCGTCGAGCAGGCCCTTGCCGGCGGTGTCGCCCTCGAAGGGAGCGCCCATCTCGATGATGTCGAAGTCCACCGTGCCGGTGGCGATCGACTGCTGGAGGCGCGGGTTGTAATCGGCCTGGGCGAGATCGATCCAGTTGATCTTGGCGCCGGTATAAGTCTCCCACGGCTTCAGGAAGCCGCGGAACAAGAGGTTGTGGAGGTTCTGGTTGTTGAGCCCCATGAAGGTCAGCTCGACGCCGGCGAATTCGCCTTCCTTCACGGTCTCCTTGGTGCCGCCGAGGCAAAGCTCGCCGACCTTCTGCCAGTCGGCATCCGTCGGCGATCCCATGCCCACGCCCGGGATCTTGAGGATCTCGGCGCGCAGGTTTTCCTGCGCCAGGGCCTTTCCGGTCAGCGGGCTCAAGGGGCCCAGTGCGCCGGCAGTGCCGAAGGCCGCGACGGCGCCAGCGCCGGCGGCTCCCTTCAGCAGGGCGCGGCGGCTCGCCTGCATGTTCATCAGGCGATTGTAAATCTCAAGCTTCACGACAAATCCTCCCGCTCTGAAACTTATGTCTCCCTGACTCCCGTCACCGGAACGACAGGCAGGCGGCGTTCTCCGCCCGCCTTCCGGCCGGCGACGGAAGTGACATTTCAGTATGCAACAGCCTTTGAGGGTGTCAACAAATCCTCCACAGAAGGTCTGAGGGATAACAACCAAAAGGCGCGCAGGGGTGGCGTTCCGGGCGGCGTGGCCGGTTGCAATTCAGTCGGGATATGCCAAACAGACATCGACCTTTACGGCCTGCCGGAGTGTGAAGCCCGTGAATTCGGAACCGTATCGCTTTGCCACCCGCCTCAACTCCTTCCGGGTGCATGGCGGCGTCCGGATTTCGGCCGTCGATGCCATACGGGCGGTTGCCGCGGTGCCCGGCATATCGGCGCTGGAGCTGAACTACCCGCAGCATTTCGGCGATGAGCCGGAGGCGATCCTGGGCGCTGCCGAGGCGGCCGGGTTGCCGATAACCGCTCTCAACCTGAGATGGGACGGTCCGGATTTCGCCGACGGCGCCTTCACCCATCCGAAGCCCGAGAACCGGGAGCACGCCATCGCGACGGCCACTGCCGCGGTCGATTTCGCCGCTGCCCACGGCATTCCCCACGTCATCCTGTGGATGGGGCCGGACGGGTTCGACTATCCCTTCCAGGCCGATTATCGCGCGCTCTGGGAGATGGAGATCGAGGGCTTCCGGCGGGTCGCCGGCAGCAATCCCGATGTCCGGGTCAGCGTCGAATACAAGCCGAGCGACCCGCGCCGGGTGTCCCTGATCCGCAGCATGGGGGATTCGCTCCTGGCGGTGAACGAGGTCGGGCTCGCCAATTTCGGCGTCACCCTCGATCTCTGCCACGTGCTGATGGCGGGTGAGCAGCCGGCGGTCGTCGCCGCGCAGGCGCTGCGCGTCGGGCGGCTGTTCGGGGTCCATATCAATGACGGCTACGGGCCGGCCGACGACGGGATGATGGCCGCCTCGGTGCGGCCCTGGCATCTCCTCGAGCTGCTCCTCGAAATGCGGCGCGGCGGCTTCGCGGGGACTATCTATTTCGACACCTTCCCGGAGCGGATCGACCCGGTCGCCGAATGCGCCGCGAATGTCCGGATGGTGCAGCGGCTGGAGCGCGTGCTCGACCGCCTGCCGGCCGGGGACCTGGAGCGAATCCAGCAAGCGCAGGATGCAACCGCCGCGACGGCGCTGATCCACGACCTGGTGCTCGGCGCATTCGATGAATAACGCGCACCACGCACCGACGGTCGTCGTCCTCGGCAGCGTCCACATGGACCTGATCGCGAGCGCGGCACGGATGCCGGGGCGGGGCGAGTCGGTCGGCGAGGGCGTCTTCGCGATGTCGGCCGGCGGCAAGGCCGGGAACCAGGCGTGCCAGTTCGTCCTCGCGGGCGCCTATGCCCATGTCATCACGCGGCTCGGCAAGGACGCGTTTGGCGAGACGCTGCTCGACGACCTGACACGGCGCGGCGTCGATACGGTGTTGGTCGCGCAGGATCCCACCACGCCGACCGGGGCCAGCACCGTCTTCGCGGTCGAGGGCGATTATTCGTCGATCATCGCGCCGGGGGCGGCGGCGCGCCTCTCGGAAGCGGATGTCGATGCGGCGCGCGGGACGATCCAGCTCGCCGACGCGCTGGTGCTGCAACTCGAACTGCCGGCGGCGATCTCGGCCCATGCCGCGGGCATTGCCGCGGCGGCGGGCAAGACGGTGATCCTCAACGCCTCGCCGGCGCCGGAGGGCCTGTCCGCGATCCCGCAAGCGCTTCGCGACGCCACGTCGGTGCTGGTCGTCAACCGCGTTGAGGCCGGACGCCTGCTCGGCCGCGACGTCGGAGCGGCGGTGGCCGAGGCAGATCTCGCCGATCTCGCGACACGATTTGGCGCCGGGACCGTCGTCGTGACCCTCGGAAAGGAAGGCGTCGTCGCCCTTGGCGGCGACGGGTTCGTCAGGCAGGCCGCCTTCCCGGCCGAGGTCGTCGACGCCGTCGGTGCCGGGGATGCCTTCCTCGGAACCTTCGCGACAGCCCTTCTGGAAGGCCTGACGCTCGCCGAAGCGCTCCGCCGCGGTGCTGCGGCGGGCGCGCTCGCCGTGTCGCGGCGCGGGGTCTACGACGCTTTGCCGTCCCGCGAGGAGGTCGACCATTTCCTCGCCGGGCAGACGCCCCGCTGATCATCGCTGGCCGGTCAGCGCCGGGCGAGCAGGGCCTCGACCTCGGCGAGAGTCGGCATCGACGGCGCGGTGCCGTGGCGGGTCACCGACAAGCCGGCCGTCGCGCAGCCGAAGCGGGCCGCCTCGGCCGGCGGCATGCCCATGGCAAGCGCCGCGGCGAAGCCGCCGTTGAAGGCGTCGCCCGAGCCGGCGGTCTCCACCACCGGCTCGACGTCGAAGGCCGGAATCAGCGTCGATTCCGTCGGCGTATGGAGGAGCGCTCCGGCCTCGCCGAGCGTGATCAGCGCGGTGCCGGCGCCCTTGGCGAGGAAGACGTCGCCGGCCTTGCGCGCCTGCTCGACATTGGTCACCGGCAGGTTGGTGAGGAAGGCCGCCTCGCTCTCGTTCGGCGTGACGAAGTCGCAGAGCGCATAGATGGTGTCGTCGACGGGGGCGGCGGGCGCCGGGTTGAAGACCGTCGCGACGCCGGCGGCGCGGGCGATCTCCAGGGCGCGATGGGCGGCCTCGGCCGGCTGTTCGAGCTGGGTGACGAAGACCGCGGCGCCGCGGATGGCGTCGGCCGCCGCCTCGACATCCTCGACGCTGATGCTCTCGGCGACGCCGGGGGCGACGATGATCGCATTCTCGCCGGTGCGGTCGTTGACGTAGATGAAGGCGGCTCCGGTCGGCTCGTCCGGCGACTCGACGATGCGGGCGGTGATGCCCTCGTTCCGCCAGGTCGATTGCGCGACCGCGCCGAAATCATCCTGGCCGAGCCGGGAGATGAAGGTGACTTTGGCGCCGGCCCGGGCGGCGGCGACCGACTGGTTCGACCCCTTGCCGCCGGGCCCCATCTTGAAGCCGGTGCCGAAGATGGTCTCGCCCATCGCCGGCATCCGGTCGGCACGGAAGGCGAGGTCGGCGACGAAAACGCCGAGGATGGCGATGCCGCGTTGTTCCTCCGTCATGTCAGCGTCTCCGGCTCAACCGGCGTCCGGCGGAATGACGCCCTTCTTGAAGACGAAGCAGCCGTAGAAGCGGCGCTCGCCGGTCTGGATCACGCAATAGGCCTTCCTGGCGAGATCGTAGAAGGCGAAGCGCTCGATCGATCCCATCGGCCAGGACTTGCCCTCGGCGGCGTCGATCTCCTTCTGCACCTCGGCCTGGACCGGCGGCACCTCGTCGGGGCTGCCGACGATTTCCATGCGGAGCGCCGGCTTCTCGACGAAGGCATCGAGCGGCATCACCGAGAGGATCGCCTTCGCCGCGCGGGCGGCGGTGACGTTGTCGATGCGGAGCAGCGAGCCGAGCACAGTCTGCTGCGCGACCGAATCCGCCGGGAAGTTGGTGTCGCAGATGATCAGGTCGTCGCCGTGGCCCATGGCCCTCAGCGCACCAAGAACCTCGGCATTGAGAGCCGGATCGATATTCTTCAGCATAGATTGTATTCCCCCCCTTGGTGATTGCGGTCCCGCCTAGTCGGCGGTGATCCTCATAGCATCGAACGGGCCGGTGGCGCCGTCCCGAAGGTTCGCCCTGTCGAGCGGGTCGGCGTCGAATGGCGCGAAGGAAAGCGTCGCCGAGCCGCTCATCGTGCCGGCCGCCGTGTCATAGGCGCCGTCGAGATCGAGCCGGCCGATCCGCGGCTCCGGCCAGTGGATCGAGGCGAGCGTGAAGTCGAGGACGACCGCCCTGAAGCGGAGCGTGCCGTCTTCCGCCGCGACGCATGTCCAGGCGCCTTGGCCGCCGGAGAATGGCGCATAGCCCGGCCCGCCGCCTTCGGCGGAATCGTCGAAGGCGACCGCGCCGTCGGCCGCGAATGTGAGCAGGCTGCGACTGACGACGCGCTTCGGTCCGGGATGCTTGTTGTAGTTCTGCGTGATGTAGACGCCGACGAGGGCGCCGCAGTCCGACAGCGGCACGCCGGCCTCCTGCGCGGCGGCGGGGACGGCGGGCGCGATCACTGCCGCAACGGCGGCGACGAGCCATGTCAGGCGGTGCGCAGTCATCTCATCCCTCCCGAGGAGCAGCCGCATGCGGCGCGGGCCGATCATAGATGGACCGGGTGGCGGCGCACCAGCCCGCCCTCTCACTCTCCCATATATTCGCGACGGGCGATCTGCTCGCCGAGCGTCAGCCAGCGGCGGGCGACGTCGCCTTGTGCAGATGCGGATGCCGCAAGCGCTTCGGCGCGCAGCCCGGCGAGGCGATCGACGGGAAGACGCTGGTTGGCGTCGATCTCCTCGG
>JAGRKY010000275.1 GCA_020442095.1 Bauldia sp. | reverse complement strand
GGTGAATGCCTGGCCGCTCGACGAAGGGCTGATCGACTATGTCGATCCCTCTTACGGCACCGAGTCCGACGCCAACCCGCTCTATACCGTCAACGTCATCGCCAACAAGACGCTGACCATTGACGGCGAGGAAGTCGACGCCACCGAGCTGACGCCGGCGTTTCTCCAGGACGTGCTGCAGGAGGCGGGCGACGTCGAGGCCAATGTGGCGACCGGCTATCACGCCATCGAGTTCCTGCTGTGGGGGCAGGACCTCAACGGCACCGGCCCCGGCGCGGGAACCCGCCCCGCCACCGACTACGACACTGCGAATTGCACCGGCGGCAATTGCGACCGCCGCGCCGCTTATCTCAAGGCGGCCTCGTCGCTGCTCGTGTCGGATCTTGAGGAGATGGTCGGCAACTGGCAGGCGGAGGGTGCGGCGCGCGAAGCCCTCACCGCCGACGCCGAGGCCGGCATCGCTGCCATCCTCACCGGCATGGGATCGCTCTCCTACGGCGAACTCGCCGGCGAGCGGATGAAGCTCGGGCTTCTCCTCCACGATCCCGAGGAGGAGCATGACTGCTTCTCGGACAATACCTTCAACTCGCACTATTTCGACGCGATCGGCATCCGCAACGTCTATACCGGCCACTACCGGCGGATCGACGGCTCGGTCGTCGAAGGACCTGCGGTCCGCGACCTGATCGCGGCCAAGGACGGAGGCCTTGCCGAGGAAATCTCCGCGAAGCTCGACGCCACCATCCTCGCGATGGCGGCGATGCGGGCGCGCGGCGAGACCATCGAGGCCTATGACCAGATGATCGGCGAGCAGAACGCGGAGGGGAATGCCGCGGTCCAGGCGGCGATCGACGGGCTGATCGACCAGACCCGCTCGATCGAGCGGGCGATCGCCGCTCTCGACCTTGGTGCGATCGAGCTTGAAGGTTCCGACAGCCTCGACAATCCCGACGTGGTGTTCCAGTAAAAGCCTCGCGTCCCTATTTACTCCGGGACGCGCGGCGCTTCTCGTCGCGCGTCCCTCCCGTCTCGGTCAATGTCCAATGTCAGTGTCGAAGAGCAGCCGCGTCGAATTTGTCGTCCTGGCCTGCCTCGCCGCCGTCACCGCAGGTGGTGCGGTTTCCGCGGCGCTCCTTACCTATCGCGACGATCTGAACGAAACCGACCAGGCACGGGTCGCCGCAGTCACCGCCCCGACCACTGACTTCACGGTTCCCGAGAAGTTCGAGCGCATGTCGGCCGGCGCCGCGACGGCCAATGCCCGGCCCAACAACAACGCCTTCTCCTTCCCGCTCGGCAATCTGAGCTTTGCCGGCGAGCAGGATTTCAAGCTCGGCAACGGCCTGTTCAAGAAGGTTTGGGTGTCGGCGCCCTCCTCCACCCAGGCTTCCGACGGCCTCGGACCGCTGTTCAACGCGCGCGCCTGCCAGCGCTGCCATCTCAAGGACGGGCGCGGCCATCCGCCGCTGACCCCCGACGAACCGCCGAGCTCGATGTTCCTGCGGCTTTCCGTCCCGCCCCGCACCGACGCGGAACGCGAGGCGCTGGCGAGCAAGGCGCTGCTGCGTGTTCCCGAGCCGACCTATGGCGGCCAGTTCCAGAATTTCGCAGTCCAGGGGGTTCCCGCCGAGGGCAAGGTCGACATCACCTATGAGGACGTTCCGGTCGCGCTGAACGGCGGCGAAACCGTCATCCTTCGCAAGCCCCACTACGGCGTGTCCGATCTCGGCTATGGGCCGATCGACCCAGACGTGATGCTGTCGCCCCGCGTCGCGCCACCGATGATCGGCGTCGGCCTGCTCGAGGCGATCCATCCCGGCGACATCCTCGCCAAGGCCGACCCCGACGACCGCGACGGCGACGGCATCTCCGGCAAGCCGAGCATGGTGCGCGATCCGGAGAGCGGCGAGATCGTCCTCGGCCGCTTCGGCTGGAAGGCATCGACGTCGACGGTCAAGGCGCAGACGGCCGACGCCTTCTCGGGCGACATCGGCATCTCCACACCGCTCGTCCCGGCCGCCTATGGCGAATGCACGGAGGCCGAGGCGATCTGCCGGAACGCGCCGAACGGCGTCCAGGAGCGGCTTGGCGACGTCGAGGCCCCCGACCCGGTGCTCGACCTCGTCACCTTCTACAGCCGCAACCTCGGGGTGCCGCCGCGCCGCGACATCGACGACCCGCAGGTCCTCCACGGCAAGGAACTGTTCTACGAATTCGGCTGCGTCTCCTGCCATACGCCGAAATACGTGACGAGCCGCGACGCGCCGCAGCCCGAACATCGTTTCCAGCTCATCTGGCCCTATACCGACCTCCTCCTCCACGACATGGGCGAGGGCCTCTCCGACGGCCGCCCGGTCGGCGACGCCACCGGCAGCGAGTGGCGCACCGCGCCGCTCTGGGGTATCGGGCTGACGGAGACGGTCAGCGGGCATACACTCTTCCTGCATGACGGACGGGCGCGAAACCTGCTCGAAGCGGTGCTCTGGCACGGCGGCGAGGCAGAGGCCGCGCGCGATGCGGTGGTCGCGGCCACGCCGGATGACCGCGCCGCGCTGATCCGGTTTCTGGAGTCCCTGTGACGTGATCAAGCACCTTGGCCTGATATCGCTCATTGTCCTGTCGGCATGCTGGCCGGCGCGCGCCGACGACGAGGACCGCGTGACCGAAGCGCCGGTCATCGCCTTCGAGCCGGTGGTGGCCGATGCGCTGGAACGGGTGATCCGGCCCGGCTATAGCGCGCTTGCCGAAGTGGCGACGGAAGAAGCCACGACCGTCGGCGACCTTTGCTGGCAGGCGGACACAAGCCATCTCGACGCTGCGCGCCAGGGCTTCCGCGACCTGGTACTCGCCTGGTCGAACGTCGAGATGTTCCGCTTCGGGCCGGTGCGCGATGATAACCGCTACGAGCGGCTGTTCTTCTGGCCCGATCCACGGGGACGCGGGCTCCAGCAGGTCCAGGGCATCCTCGGTTCGGAAGACGCGACCGCCGCCGATGTCGACACGCTCTACGGCAAGAGCGTCGCGGTACAGGGGCTCTTCGCCCTGGAATTCATCCTGTTCGGGACCGGCAGCGACGCGCTCGCCGACAAGGATGCGGCCGCACGCTCGTTCCGCTGCCGCTACGGCGCGGCGATCGCCGGCGCCATCGCGCGCACCGCCGGTGACCTGTCCCGGGGCTGGCAGGCGGTGGACGGCTATGCCGCCGTCATGCTCGATGCCGGGGATGAGAACCCGGTCTACCGCTCCTCCGGCGAAGTGGTGCAGGAGCTGATCAAGTCGTGCCGCGAGCAGGTCCAGCTCGACCAGCAGCTCAAGCTCGCCTTCACCATCGGCGAGACCCCTGGCGAGGCGAAGCCGAAGCTCGCCCCGTTCTGGCGGTCGAACATGACGATCCCCTCGATCCAGGCGAACCTTGCCGCGGTAGTGTCGCTTTGCGGCGAGAAGGGGCTCGGCGGCGCGCTGCCGAAGGACAGCAACTGGCAAGCCGGCTCGCTCGCCTTCGAGCTCCGCAATGCCGATTCGACCCTGACGAAGGTCGCCGACAGCGGCCTGCCCTGGGTGGAGCTCGCCGCCGACCCGAAGAGCCACGACCTCCTCGCCTATACCGAGATCCCGCTCGGCGGCGCCGGAGAACTCCTCGAGCACGGCTATCCCGACTCCTTCGGCCTCATCACAGGATTCAATTCGCTCGATGGCGATTGACAGGCGCACCTTCATCAAGGCGATCACCGCGCTCGGCGTCATGCCGATCGGAACGCTGGCGCGCGCCGACGGGGCGCCGGCCTTCGTCGCGGCACGTGTGGAAGGGGATTCGAACTGCTCCGTCGCGGTGCTCGACCACGCCGGCAACATCCTCTTCACCGAAAGCCTCGATGCGCGGGGACACGACATCGCCATATCGCCCGACCGCGCGACGGCGGTCGTCTTCGCCCGGCGCCCGGGCTTCTTCGCCCTGGTCATCGATCTTTACGGCCGGCGCAAGGTGACGACCTTCGTGCCCCCCGAGGGCCGGCATTTCTACGGTCACGGCTTCTTCTCCGCCGACGGCCGCCTGCTCTACGCTACCGAGAACGACTACGAGGCGGAACGCGGCGTGCTCGGCATCTACGACGCGACCGGCGGCTTCGCCCGGATCGGCGAGATCGACACCCATGGCATCGGCCCGCACGAGGCACTGCTGATGCGCGACGAACGGACGATCGCGATCGGCAATGGCGGCGTCGCCACCCATCCCGACTACGACCGCATCAAGCTCAACCTGCCGACCATGGAGCCGTCGCTCGTCTATCTCGACGCGGCGACCGGCGACCTGATCGAGAAGGTGATGTTGCCGGCCTCGCTGCACCAGCTTTCGATCCGCCACATGGCGGAGGCGGCCGACCGGACGATCTGGTTCGGCGGCCAGTACGAGG
>JAGRKY010000274.1 GCA_020442095.1 Bauldia sp. | reverse complement strand
CCGAGGATGTAGCGGTGCGCCTTCCACCGGACAAGCATCGGGAAACTCCCGGCGATCGTCTGGAACATGAACAGCGACTGGATGAAGGTCGCCAGCGGGAAGCCGATCAGGATGACGGCGGCCATCCCGGCAAGCTCCCAGCCATGGTCATCGAAGAAGGTCGCGCGATCCGCATTCGACAGCCAATCGACCAGATTGCCGACGAACGCGAAGAAGAAGATCTCGATGAGCGAGATGATCGCGGTGAGGATCGACATCGCAATCAGCGGACCCGCAAGCGGCCTGCTGTAATGCAGGCAGAAGGCGAGGACGCCCTTTGGCGGCATCGAAGGCTCGGCCGTCGGATAGGGATCAACGAGCTTTTCGAAATAGGCAAACATGGGTCGGTTCCTTCGATCCCGTCGCGTTCCGGCGACCGGGATCCGGTGTGAATGGCGTTCCGGAGTCGGGCGGCGGCTTCTAGAGGAGGCCGATCGCCGGTGCTGTGATGTCGATCACTGGTCCGGATTCTTCCGGTCTTGCCCGGCCCCCGGTTCGACGAGACGACGAATGGGAGCTGCTTGAAACGACACGCGGACGACAATTCGCCGGCGTGTCAGCAAACGCTCTTCATGGAAGCGGAGACTTTGGGAAAACGGGAGCGGAACTCAGTCCGCCTTGTCCGAATCCATCGCCCTGTCAGGAAGGTGCTGGCGGCTAGATGCCAGCCGGGCGCGCACGAAGAACCGCAACCGTGGAGCGGATGAAAATGAATCGATTCTGCATCCACCCCTCCGTATTTCTTGCGGGATCACTGTTGGACGCGCGTTCTGTACACCCGACTCCGCACCGGTTCAACCTGCAGTCACCGGAAAGGATTCACGGGGCGGCGACTGTTGTTCTCCCGCCACAGCGGTTAGTTTCCCAACCCTCGGCGAATCGCGGCGGCACGGAAATGCTCAACCGGATCCTGAATTCCATAGACGACGGCTTCATCAGCCTTGCCGCACCGCTCCTCCTGCTCGCCCGCCTGATCATCTGCTGGTATTTCGGCAATGCCGGCCTCGAGAAGCTCGGCTCGGGCTATGCCGAAGCGGCATCGCTGATGGAGAGCCAGGGCGTGCCGACCTTTCTGCTGCCGCTGGTCATCCTGCTGGAACTCGGTGGCGCCCTGTTCATGGCGCTCGGCCTGCTGACCCGGCTGACCAGCGTGGCGCTTGCCGCTTTCACGCTTGCGGCGGATTTCATCTTCAACACGACGATCGGGACGACCATCGGCCGCTATCTCGTCGGCGCTGAATTCACGATCGTCGCGGCATTCCTCGCCCTCATGGCCGCGGGCGCCGGGCAATGGTCGCTGGACGCGCTGCGTACAAGGAAGCGACCGCCGAGCAGTCCGGGCGCCTGACCGCGCCTATTCCGCGGCCGCCTGCCCGAATCCGGCGCCGGCATCCGTGCCGAGGAACCCGCCCGACTGACGCTTCCACAGGGAGGCATAGAGCCCGCCCCGCTCTAGGAGCTCCTTGTGCGTTCCCGACTCGACGATCTGCCCGTCATCCATGACGACGAGCCGGTCGAGCACCGCGATCGTCGACAGCCGGTGGGCGATGGCGATGACGGTCCGGCCGTCCATCAGGCTGTAGAGTTGTTCCTGGATCGCCGCCTCGACCTCCGAGTCGAGCGCGCTGGTCGCCTCGTCGAGGATCAGGATCGGCGCGTCCTTGAGGAGGAGCCGGGCGATCGCCACCCGCTGGCGCTGGCCGCCCGAGAGCTTGACGCCGCGCTCGCCGACAAAGGCATCGAACCCGGTGCGGCCCCGGAAGTCGCGAAGCTCCGGGACGAAATCTCCGGCCTGGGCCCTGTCGGCCGCCGCACGGATGTCCTCTTCGCTCGCGTCCGGCCGGCCGTAGCGGATGTTGTCGCGGACCGAGCGGTGGAGCAGCGCGGTATCCTGCGTCACCATGCCGATCCGGCTCCTAAGCGACTCCTGCGTCACCCCGGAAATATCCTGGCCGTCGATCAGGATCCGCCCGCCCTCGAGGTCGTAGAGCCGAAGCAGCAGGTTGACGAGGGTCGACTTCCCCGCGCCCGAGCGGCCGACCAGGCCGACGCGCTCGCCGGGTGCCACCGTCAACGACAGGTCGTCGATGATCCCGCCATCCTCGCGGCCATAGTGGAAGCGGATATTCTCGAAACGAATCTCGCCCTTCGTCACGACCAGCGGCTGCGCGTCCGGCTTGTCGACGATGGTGTGCGGCCGGCTGATCGTCTCGATCGCGTTCTGCAGCGTGCCGACATTCTCGAAGAGCGAGGTGATCGTCCGCAAAATCCAGCCGGACATCTGGTTGAGCCGGATCACCAGCGCGCTCGCCATGGCGATGCTGCCGACGCTGATCTCGCCGATCGACCAGAGCCAGAGCGCGAGACCGGAGACGGCGAAGATCAGCAGGCTGTTGATGACGTTGAGCGAGGCCATCATCATCAGGATCGATGCGGCGAGCTTGCGGAAGGCATCGACCTGGAGGACGAAGCCTTCCTTGGCGAAGGCGTCCTCGCGCTCGGCATGGGCGAAGAGCTTGACCGCCTGGATATTGGTGTAGCTGTCGACGATCCGGCCCGACAGGCCGGAATTCGCCTCCGCCGCCGCCTGCGACCGCGCCTGCACCGGCGGCACCAGCCGGACGATCGTCGCGGCATAGCCGATCGCCCAGATCACCACCGGCAGGATCAGCCAGGCATCGAGGCCGGCGAAGAGGATGATCGTCCCGACGAGGTAGATGACCAGCGTCCACACGCCCTCCACGACGTTGACGACGCTTTCCCGGAGCGCCGGCCCGCTCTGCATCACCTTCTGGGCAATGCGGCCGGCAAAGTCGTTCTGGAAGAAGGAAAGGCTCTGCCGCAGCACGTAGCGATAGCTCCGCCAGCGGACCAGCGCCGTCAGCGACGGCACGAAGGCCACCGTCGTCAGCCCGCGCGACAGGAGGACGCTGACCGGCCTGACGATCAGCACGACGAAGGCCATGGCCGCGAGAAGCCAGCCGTGATCCTGGAAGAAGGTCGACGGCGAGGTACTGTTGGTGGTCAGGTCGACGATCTTGCCGAGAAAGACGAAAAGGGCGAGTTCGCTGAGCGAGGCGATCATCGAGACGACGACCAGCGCCACCAGCAGGCCCCGGACCGGCGCGATGAAATGGCGATAGAAGCCGAACAGCCCGGTCGGCGGACGCACCACGGGCGCGTCGACGAATGGGTCACTCAGGCGGGATAGCCAGTTCAGCATGTCGTCTCGGTAGCGTCGTCGACGCGGATGGTGTCGACTCCAAAGGTATCAAGGCGATAGGTAGGGCCGGCACCGCCGTCCGGCACCCCCCCGAATCCGGGTCACCATGGTTTCGATCGCCCTCTATCAGCCAGACATACCGCAGAATGCGGGAAATATCCTGCGGCTTGCCGCCTGCCTCGGCATGAGCGCGCACGTCATCGGTCCGGCCGGGTTCGATTTTTCTGACCGCTCGCTTCGCCGCGCCGGCATGGACTATCTCGGCGAGGTCGAGATCGTCCGGCATTCCGGCTGGACGGAATTCCGCACCTGGCAGGCGGGGAGCGGATCGCGGCTCGTCCTGATCACCACCCTCGGCACATCGAACTATACCGACTTCGCCTACGCACCGACGGATATCCTGCTCTTCGGGCGGGAGAGCGCCGGGGTGCCGGAGAGCGTGCATCAGAGCGCCGATGCGCGGCTATTGATCCCGATGCGCCCGGGATTACGTTCGCTGAACGTGGCCAGCGCCGCGGCGATGGTGGCCGGCGAGGCATTGAGACAGACTGGCGGACTGGCCGTTGCACTGGTCGGGGGATCGGCCGGATGACGAGGAAAAGAACGATGGACGGGGCACATCCGGGACTTCCGGAACGGCTTGAGGAGAAGAAGGCCGAGGCCAGCGCGTGGTTTGCCGACTTGCGCGACAGGATCACCGCGGCCTTCGAGGCGATCGAGGACGACCTGCCGGCCGACTCGCCCCTCGCCGACCAGCCGGCCGGCCGCTTCGATCGCACGCCCTGGAAGCGCACCGACCACGCCGGCGGCGAAGGCGGTGGCGGCGTCATGGGGATCATGAAGGGCCGGGTCTTCGAGAAGGTCGGTGTCCATGTCTCGACGGTGCACGGCGAGTTCTCGCCCGAGTTCCGCAAGCAGATCCCCGGCGCCGAGGAGGACCCCGCCTTCTGGGCGAGCGGCATCTCGCTGATCGCCCACATGCATAACCCGAATGTGCCGGCCGTCCACATGAACACCCGGATGGTGGTCACCAGCCGCCAGTGGTTCGGCGGCGGCGCCGACCTGACACCGGTGCTCGATCGCCGCCGCACCCAGGACGACGCGGATTCGCGCGACTTCCATTCCGCGATGGAGGCCGCCTGCGCCCCTCATCCCGGCGCCGACTATGAGCGCATGAAGGCGTGGTGCGACGAGTATTTCTTCCTCAAGCACCGCAACGAGCCGCGCGG
>JAGRKY010000273.1 GCA_020442095.1 Bauldia sp. | reverse complement strand
CGATCGCCGTCACCATCGGCATCGTCGTCCCGTCGAAGAAGAAGCTGACGATGACGATCGCCACGGCCCCGGCGATCATCTGCAGCGTCCCGCCGAGCGCCGAGGCCATGCCTGCGATCGGCCCATGCTCCTCGAGCGCCAGAACCATGGTCGTCGGGATGACCAGGCCGAGGAAGGCGAAGGCGCAGAAGAGAAGCACCATCAGCACCGCAAGGCTGTCGAAGCCGGCGAGCGTCGCGACGAAGAGGAGGACGGCGAACGCCGCATAGCCGAGGGTCGCCAGCGTCACCACCCGCATCATCCCGAAGCGCGACGCGAGCCATCCCGCCGTCTGCGACGTGCCGAAGAAGCCGACGGCATTCACCGAGAAGGCGAGCCCGTACTGGATCGGGCTCAGCCCGAAATGGTCGATATAGACGAAGGACGAGGTCGCGATGAAGGCGAAGAAGCTCGCGAAGCCGAGGCCGCCGATGAAGGTCAGGCCGAGGAAGCGCCCGTGGCGGAGCAGCCGGCCGAAGCCGTCGGCGAGGCTTGTCAGGCTGACCCGCACCCGGTCGACCGGCGGCCGGGTCTCGGGTTGGAACAGCGCGAGCAGGACGAGGCCGGCGATCGCCGCGATCGTCACGACCACGAAGACCGCCCGCCAGCCAAAGGGCGCGATCAGCGCGGCGCCCGCGAGCGGCGCAAGGATCGGCGAGACGCTGATCACCAGCATCACCAGCGCCATCAGGCGCGTCGCCTCGGTCCCGGTATGCATGTCTCGGATGATGGCGCGCGGGATCACCATCACCGAGGCGGCGCCGATCCCTTGGACCACCCGGAAGCCGATCAGCCAGTTGATGTCCGAGGCGAAGGCGCAGCCGATGCTGCCCAGCACGAAGACCGAAAGGCCGAAATAGAGCGGCGGCTTGCGGCCGACCATGTCGGAGACCGGCCCGTAGACGATCTGGCAGACGCCGAAGGCGACGAAGAAGACCATCAGCGTCATCTGCGTCGCCGCGGTCGAGGCCGACAGGTCCTCGGCGATCGCCGGCAGCGCCGGGATATACATGTCGATGGCGAACGGGCCGGCCGCCGAAAGCAGGCCAAGCACCAGAGCGCTCCGGAAGAAGCTCTTCTGCATGTCGTCGTCTTTCCGAAAATGGAACCGGCCTGCCGGGAGGGAAGCCGCCGATTCCCCGAGTTATAGTGGCCTTCGATGTCGCAGTCTTGTCAGGAGGGAAAGCCGGCCCCGATTTTCCCGTGCCCTCCCAAAAGACGATCCGACACCGCCACATTCGACAAACCGCGGCATTTTTTTCTGCCGTAGTTGGGCGGCGCGCACGCAATGCTCCTGCATCGACCGTCCGCCCGGCGTCAGTTATCGTCCCCTCCGATGCGCCCGACGATCCTCAATCCCCTCTTCCGGCCGGTCTCGAGCCTCGCCGGCATCGGCCCCAAGCTGGCGGTGACGCTCCGCAAGCTGATCGGCGGCCCGGATCCCGACGGCGAGCCGCGGGCGATCGACCTCCTCTTCCACCTGCCGGTGGCGATCATCGACCGCAGCCGCCAGCCCGGCATCGCCCTGTCGCCGGAAGGCGCGATCGTCACCCTGAAGGTCCGCATCGACCGCCACCAGAAGCCGCCGCGTGGCAACCGCCGCATCCCCTATCGCGTCTTCGCCCATGACGATACCGGCGAGATCGCCCTCACCTTCTTCCATGCCAATGAGCCATGGCTGGAACGCATGCTGCCCGTCGGTGAGACACGCTATGTCTCGGGCCGGATGGAGTGGTTCAACGGCCGCCCGAGCATGGTTCATCCCGACCACATGGTGTCCGAAGCCGATTTCAACGACCTCCCGCTGATCGAACCGGTCTATCCGATGACCGCCGGGCTTGCCCGCAAGACCCTGCTCCGGGCTGTGACCGACGCGCTCGACGGCCTGCCGGAGTTGCCGGAATGGCAGGATTCCGCGCTTCTCGCCGAGCACCACTGGCCGGATTTCAACACCGCCCTCCGTTTCGCCCACCACCCGGAAGCGGCCGCCGACATGGAGCCGCAAAGCCCCCACCTCTCCCGCCTCGCCTATGACGAATTACTGGCCAGTCAATTGGCCCTAGCGCTGATGCGCGCGCACCAGCGCAAGCGGTCCGGGAAGGCGCGGCAGGGCGATGGAAGGCTGCGCGCCAAGATACTGGAAAGCCTGCCTTTTTCCCTGACCGGCAGCCAGCAGCAAGCGCTCGCCGAGATCGACGCGGACCTGCAGAAACCGGAGCGGATGCTGCGTCTCCTCCAGGGCGATGTCGGCTCGGGCAAGACGGTCGTCGCCCTCCTCGCCTCGGCGGCGACCATCGAGGCCGGCGCCCAGGCGGCGATCATGGCCCCGACCGAGCTGCTGGTCCGCCAGCATGCACGCACCATCGCCCCCCTCGCCGAAGCCGCCGGCATCCGCGTCGCGGTCCTCACCGGCCGTGAGCGCGCTTCGGACAGGTCCAGGGTGGTCGCCGGCCTCGCCGACGGGTCGATCGACCTCTTGATCGGCACCCATGCGCTCTTTCAGTCGGGCGTCGAGTTCCACGACCTCGGCCTCGTCGTCGTCGACGAGCAGCACCGCTTCGGCGTCCACCAGCGCCTCGCGCTCACCGCCAAGGGCGATGCGACCGACGTGCTGGTGATGACCGCGACCCCGATCCCGCGCACGCTTGTGCTGACCTATTACGGCGACATGGACGTCTCGCGCCTGACCGAGAAGCCGGCCGGCCGCCGGCCGATCGAGACCCGGGCAATCCCCCTTTCCCGCCTCGACGAGGTGGTCGAGCGGATACGCGCGGCGACCGCCGGCGGCGCCAAGGCCTATTGGGTCTGCCCGCTGGTCGAGGAATC